>NZ_JBSGJZ010000025.1:0-124020 GCF_053605825.1 Saccharopolyspora sp. NPDC003752
TCAAATCATCCCTACCTCTATTGCTCTTTGTGATTTTTGTTCTAGTTTGTGGGGTGGGGGGGGGGGGGGGGGGGCCCCACCCCCCCACCCCCCCCCCCCCCCCCCCACGTCGAGGGTCGATTTCGCGTGTGTTTTCAGGGGGTGGGTGCAACACCAAGCGGACCGCCTCGCGCCGACCGAGCAGCGCACGCCCGGCCTCCGGCAGCCCGATGTCGGCCGCGCGCAACGCCTTCAGCCGGATCGCCACCTCCAGCTGACCCGCCGAGTAGCGCCGGTAGTTCGACCACGCTCGACCGCGGCCGGCTTCAGCAGCCCCTGCTCGTCGTACAGCCGCAACGCCTTCGCGCTCAAGCCGGTCAACTGCGCGAAATCCCCGATACCGAGCATGCGTCCAGTCTGGACCTTGCCCCGGGGACAGAGTCCGACCTCGTCAGTTCGGCCAGGCGAGGGCCTCGTCGGTGCGGCGCCGCGCGCCCCGCGACCGGTCGAAGCCGGGCTTGCCCCACTGGCTCGACCCGGCGAGGAAGATCCGCCGGGTGCACAGCAGATCCCGCAGCGTCACCAGCACGCACATCTCGTAGACGGCGCGTTCGATGCGCCCTTCCTTGTCCACCACGGCGTCCCGCCACTCCTCCGGAACCGTGTCGCCCAGCGGGATGTCGCCGGGTGAGTCGTAGAAGCGGCCGTCGCCCCAGGACGCGGTGTAGTCGCCGACCAGCTCGCCGAGCGCCGCCATGACCGGCCAGCAGCCGACGTCCCGGCAGCGGAACTCCAGGCCCGCCAGCACCAGCCGGAGAACCTGTTGGTAGTGCGCGGAATACGCGCCCCGCAACACCGTGCGCTTGCGCCGGCCGCGCACGGCGTCGCGGGCCTCGCTGTCGCGCGTCAGCTGTCTGAGCATCTTCTCGCTGGCGATCGGGTACAGAACCGTTCGCACGGGTTCGTCGGGACGATCCAGGGCGGCCTGGGCGATCTCGACCAGGAGCAGCTCCCGCGCCTGCGTCTGCGACATGGCTTCGGCGGCGACGTCGAGCCGCTGCTCCACCCGCTCCCGGAGTTGTTGCAGCAGGCCGACCAGCACCCGCCCGAGCAGATCGGTGATCTCATTGCGGCGCACCGAACACAGCGCACCCAGCAACGTCACCCGCACCGCTCGCGGCTGCGACCGCAGCTCGTCGTGGTGCGCGCGGGCCGCCCGCACGCACCACGCCTCCACCAGTTCCGCCGGGACGTCGTCGAAGAGCTCGGCCGGAAGCCGGAGCGCCTGCACCACGGCCTGCTTGTCGACCTCCTTCAGGAGCGCGCCCAGCCAGACCTGGCCCGCGGTGTTCTCCTCCAGGTCGACCAGCAGCTCGGACGGCAACCCCAGCGCCTGCAACGACATCAGGCTGTCGATCTCCTGCAGGAGTTCCCGCAGGTCGATCCGGCCCACCTCGGACCGCAGCTCGGCCAGCGACCACTCGGGACACTCCGGGGGATCCGCCAGCAGCACCTCCAGCTGGTCCGCCGAGTCGCCCATCCGGACCGCGACGCGGTGGCAGAGCAGCCTTTCGAAGTCCTGCAGGACCCGGCTCGCCACTTCCCGGGCCTGGTCGGGCCCGGGAGGCTCGACCTCCGTCGCGCGGCAGTGCGCGATCAACGCGGTGGCGAGCTCGTCCCGGCCCCGCCCCGGCCGGACGGTCTCGTCCGTCAGCCACGCCAACCACTGCCACTCGTCGCCCAGGCCCACCGGGCATCTGAGCGCATCCACGATCTGCCCCGTCAGGAGCTCAACTGTGTCCCTCGTGAAACCCGAGGTCGAATGCACTTTCACCCACAACCCCGCCCCATGCCCCCAGCACGGATATTGCCCCTTGCGCGCAAAGGTAGCGCCAGCGCCGACGCCACGATCGAGCGATCTCGACACGCCGGGCGGGCGCGGGGTGGGAAGTGGTGCTACTCGGCCGCGGTCTCGTCGGCGGCTTCGTCGTAGCGGGCGATCTCGATCAGGTTGCCATCCGGGTCGCGCAGGTAGAGCGAGGTGATCGGGCCCTCCGCGCCGATCCGGCTGACCGGGCCCTCCTCGATGCGCACCTCGTTCGCGCGCAGGTGCTCCTGCACCTCGGCGAGCGGGTTGGACGTGACGAAGCACAGGTTGGCCGAGCCGGGCACCGGGTGCGTCGCGGTCGGCTCCACCAGTTCGCTCGCGGCGTGCAGCTTGATCGTCTGCCTGCCGAAGCTCACGGCGCGCCGCTCGCCGGGGAACTCCACCGGCGTCATGCCGAGGATCTGCTCGTAGAACTCCACTGCCCGATCGACATCGGCGACGGTGAGGACCAGGTGGTCCACTCTGTCGATGCTGATCATGCTCCTCCTCGGGGTTGGCGCGGATGGCCGCGCCCGACCGACGCCCGGTCCGCACGTGTCCGGCAACGCGCGTACGGCAGGCTATCCGCACCGATTCGTCGGGGGGTCGGGCGGGGCCACCGACGGTGACATCCGCCATTCAAAGGGGTTGCGCCGCACCGACTCCGGCGAGTGATCACTTCGTGACAGCGCCGAAACTCGAACTCAACGAGTGACGACCGTCACCCGGGGCATGCCTCAGTGCGCGGCGGCGTCCCAGGAGCGGCCAACGCCGACCGAGACCTCCAGCGGCACGTCCAGCTCGTAGGCCGAGCCCATCTGCTCGCGCACCAGCTTCTCCACCTCGTCCCGCTCGCCGTCGGCGACCTCGATGATCAGTTCGTCGTGCACCTGCAGCAGCATCCGCGACCGCATACCGCTGTCCCGCAACGCGCGGTGCACGCCCAGCATCGCGACCTTGATGATGTCGGCCGCGCTGCCCTGGATCGGCGCGTTGAGCGCCATCCGCTCGGCCATCTCCCGCCGCTGCCGGTTGTCGCTGGTCAGGTCCGGCAGGTAGCGGCGGCGACCCAGGATCGTCGACGTGTAACCGTCCTTGCGCGCCTGGTCGACGACCTCCCGCAGGTAGTCGCGGACCCGGCCGAACCGGGCGAAGTAGGCGTCCATCTGCGCCTTGGCGTCCTCGGCGGAGATCCGCAGCTGCTGCGCCAGCCCGTACGCCGACAGGCCGTAGGCCAGGCCGTAGGACATCGCCTTGACCCGGCGGCGCAGCTCCTGGTCGACCTCGTCGATCGGCACCCCGAACGCCTTGGACGCGACGTAGTTGTGCAGGTCCTCGCCGGTGCGGAACGCCTCGATGAGCCCCTCGTCGCCGGAGAGGTGCGCCATGATGCGCATCTCGATCTGGCTGTAGTCGGCGGTCATCAGCTCCGCGTACCCGCCGCCGACGACGAAGACCTCCCGGATCCGGCGGCCCTCCTCGGTGCGGATCGGGATGTTCTGCAGGTTCGGGTCCGTCGAGGACAGCCGGCCGGTGGCGGCGATGGTCTGGTTCAGCGTCGTGTGGATCCGCCCGTCGTCCGAAATGGACTTCACCAGGCCGTCCACAGTGGTCTTCAACCGGGTGGCGTCGCGGTGCTCCAGCAGGTGCTGCAGGAACGGGTGCTCGGTCTTCTCGTACAGCGACTGCAGCGCCTCGGCGTCGGTGGTGTAGCCGGTCTTGGTGCGCTTGGTCTTCGGCATGTTCAGCTCGTCGAAGAGCACCACCTGCAGCTGCTTCGGCGAGCCGAGGTTGATCTCCTTGCCGATCACGCCATAAGCGTCCTGCGCCGCCTGCTTGACGCGCGCGGCGAAGCGCGCGCCCAGCTCGGCGAGCTGCTCGGCGTCGACCGCGATGCCGGCACCCTCCAGCTCGCTGAGCACCACCAGCAGCGGCAGCTCAAGGTCGGTGAGCAGCGCGCGGCTGTCGATGCGGTCCAGCTCCGCGTCCAGCGCGTCGGCCAGCTCCGCCACCGCGCGCGCCTTCACCAGCTCGGTCGAGGCGGCCTTCTCCTTGGTCTCCGCCTCGTCCTCCAGCAGCGACAACTGCCCGTCGTCGTCGCCCTGCTCCGCGCGCAGCTCGCGCTGCAGGTAGCGGACCACCAGGTCCGGCAGCTCGAAGGACCGCTGCCCGGGCCGCACCAGGTACGCGGCCAGCGCGGTGTCGCTGGTCAGGCCCGCCACCGTCCAGCCGCGGTCGCGGATGGCGTGCAGCGGCCCCTTGACGTCGTGCGCCGCCTTCGTCGTCGCCGGGTCGGCCAGCCAGGCCGCCAGCGCCTGCTCGTCCTCCTGGGTCAGGGCGGCGACGTCGACGAACACGCCCGCGCCGTCGGCGGTGGCCAGCGCGACGCCGGTCAGGTCGCCGTGACCGCGGGCCCACTGGCCGGTGCACGCCAGCCCGACACGGTTGCCGTTGCGGGCGTGCTTGTCCAGCCATCCGGCCAGCTGACCGGGCTGCACGACGCCGCCGGAGATCTCGAAGCCCTCCTCGACCTCGGGCTCGGCGCTGGACAGCGTCGCGAACAGCCGGTCGCGCAGCACCCGGAACTCCAGGTCGTCGAACAGCCGGTGCACCGCGTCGCGGTCCCAGGCCCGCACCGCCAGGTCCGGCGGCGCCAGCTCCAGCTCGACGTCGCGGACCAGTTCGGTCAGCTGCCGGTTGAGCAGCACCGACGACAGGTGCTCGCGCAGCGAGTCGCCGACCTTGCCCTTCACCTCGTCGACCCGGTCCACCAGGTCGGCCAGCGAGCCGAACTGCTGGATCCACTTGGTGACGGTCTTCTCCCCCACGCCCGGGATCTTCGGCAGGTTGTCCGACGGGTCGCCGCGCAGCGCCGCGAAGTCCGGGTACTGCTGCGGCGTCAGGCCGTACTTGTCCTCGACGGCCTGCGGCGTGAAGCGGGTGAGCTCCGAGACGCCCTTCGTCGGGTACAGCACCGTCACGTCGTCGGTGACCAGCTGCAGCGCGTCCCGGTCGCCGGTGCAGATGGCGACCTTGAAGTCCGCCGCGGTGGCCTGGGTGGTCAGCGTCGCGATGACGTCGTCGGCCTCGAAGTTCTCCTTGCTCAGCACCGGGATGTTCAGCGCGCCGAGGACGTCCTGGATCAGGCTGACCTGGCCGCGGAACTCGTCCGGGGTGGCGCTGCGGTTGGCCTTGTACTCGGTGAAGGCCTCGCTGCGGAAGGTCTTGCGGGAGACGTCGAAGGCGACCGCGAGGTGCGTGGGCTGCTCGTCGCGGAGCAGGTTGATCAGCATCGAGGTGAAGCCGTAGACCGCGTTGGTGTGCTGGCCCGTGCCGGTCTGGAAGTTCTCCTTGGGCAGGGCGTAGAAGGCGCGGTAGGCCATCGAGTGGCCGTCGATGAGCAGCAGGCGTCGGTCCTCGGAATGCGTCACGGCGGCGAGTCTAGGCTGAAGCTCCGACAGCTTGTACCGGAGGCGACAGGAGGACCCAGGCGTGGCCGCACTCAACGACGGCAATGCTGTGACCAGCGAGAACGACCGGTTGAACCGGGTGCTGACGGCCGCCGAGGAGCAGCTCACCGCGCTGATGGGCATAGAAATCGTCGAATGGGCCCCCGATCGGGTGGTCGGCACCATGCCGGTCGCCGGCAACCGCCAGCCCTACGGGCTGCTGCACGGCGGCGCGAACGCGGTGCTGGCGGAGACCGTGGGCTCCATCGCCGCCGCGCTGCACGCGGGCGACGACCGGATCGCGGTGGGCCTGGAGCTGACCTGCACGCACCACCGCGCCGTCACCGAGGGCGTGGTCACCGGCATCGCCACGCCGGTGCACCTGGGCCGCGCGACGGCGACCTACGACATCGTGATCACCGACGAGAAGGACCGGCGGACCTGCTCGGCGCGCTTGACCTGCGTCCTGCGCGACCAGCCCCCGGGGCAGTGATCCGCCACCCGCGGAAGCTGTCCAGCAACATCCTCAACGCGGACCCCGGCGGCACCGCCAGCGACGTGGTGATCTCGACGCCCGCCAGCGGACGGATCGCGACGTGCCGGGCCGGCGGCAGATCACCGGCGCGGTAGAACGCGGTCCACGATGCGGTGGGATTCCGGCTGCTGTAGCGAATCAGTCGCGGAGAGGAGCCGGAGTCGGCGCTGGAGGACATCCAGGACCGGTACGACGTGCACTTCACCACCAGCCCGGTGTGGGACGCCGCCGGTCACCGCTGAGCTCCCCGGCGTCGGCCGCCGAACCGCGGCCGGCGCCGGGCCACCGGACTAGGAGAGGTTCTCCAGCACCGCCTGGGCGACGGCCTTCATCGTGGTGCGGCGGTCCATCGCGGTCCGCTGCAGCCAGCGGAACGACTCCGGCTCGGAGAGATTGTGCTTGTTCATCAGCAGACCCTTGGCCCGCTCGATGGTCTTGCGCGCCTCGAGGCGCTCGGTCAGGTCGGCGACCTCGGCCTCCAGCGCCTGCACCTCGGTGAACCGGGACACCGCGAGCTCGATGGCCGGCACCAGGTCGCGCTTGGCGAACGGCTTGACCAGGTAGGCCATCGCGCCCGCGTCCCGCGCCCGCTCGACGAGGTCGCGCTGGCTGAACGCGGTCAGGATCACCACCGGCGCGATCCGCTCGCCGGCGATGTTGGAAGCGGCCTCGATGCCGTCCATCTTCGGCATCTTGACGTCCAGGATCACCAGGTCGGGGCGCAGCTCCTCGGCGAGCCGGACGGCCTCCTGCCCGTCGCCCGCCTCGCCGACGACCTGGTAACCCTCTTCGCGGAGCATCTCCACCAGGTCGAGCCTGATCAACGCCTCGTCCTCGGCCACGAGTACGCGACGTTCGACGGGCTTGGCCTCGCGTGTGTCCTCGGCAGCCGGCGTCGTCACCGGGATCCTCCAAAAATCGGGTCCGCCGATGCGGTCTGCATCGGGAAACCGCAGCTTACCGGCTGTGACTTCACGCCGAGGTAAACACGCGACGTGACCATTGCGACATCGCGACGATCAAGCCCGCGCGACCCGCCGCCGCACGAACAGGACGTAGATCAGCAGGATCGCGGCGAGGCTGATCAAACTCAGCGTGAGCTGCGATCGGACCTCCTCGATGGTGCCCATGGTGACCACCACGGCGACGATCACGACCAGCGTGGCCCAGGTCAAGTAGGGGAAAAGCCACATCTTCAGCTTCAGCCGCTCCGGCGCCTCCCGCTCCAGCCTGCGGCGCATCCGCAGCTGCGAGGCCGCGATCATCCCGTAGATGAACAGCGCGACGGCACCGGCGGAGTTGATGATGAAGTAGAAGATCGTGTCCGGCGAGACGTAACTCGCGGCAACGGCGACGTAACCGACCAGTGTGGACAGCAGGATCGCCTTCCACGGCACGCCGCGGCGGTTGATGTCGCGCACCCAGCTCGGCGCGAAACTCCGCCGCTGCAAGGCGAAAAGCATCCGGGAGGCGGTGTAGAGCCCGGAGTTGAGCACCGAGATCACCGCGGTGAACACGACCACGTTCACCACGACTTCCGCGGCGGGCAACCCGAACCTGGCGAAGGCCGCGGCGTACGGGCTGCTCTCGCTGGGGATCTCCTGCCACGGCGTGATCATGACCAGCAGGGTCACCGAACCGACGTAGAACAGCAGCACCCGCCACACGACCGCCTTGGTGGCCTTGGCGACGGCCTTCTCCGGCTCCTTCGACTCGGCCGAAACGATGGTGACGATCTCGGTGCCGAAGTAGGAGAAGACCACGATGACGACGCCGTGCAGCACGGCGAAACCGCCCTTGGCGACGAACCCGTCCAGCGCGATGTTGCCGACCGAGAACTCCGCGCCCGGCCACAGCCCGAGCACGAAGATCGTCCCGCACACCAGGAAGATCACGATGGTGATGACCTTGATGGAGGCCAACCAGAACTCGGTCTCGCCGAAGGACCGCACCGAGACCAGGTTGGTGGCGGTGAGCAGCAGCATCAGCACCAGCGAGATGACCCACTGCGGCACGACCGGCACCAGCGGGTTCAGCAGTTCGGCGCCGACGACGGCCTCGAAGGCGACCACGCCGACCCAGTAGTACCAGTACAGCCAGCCGATGGTGAACCCCGCCCAGTCGCCCAGCGAGGTCCGCGCGTACTCCATGAACGACCCGAGCGTGGGAGCGGCGGTCGCCATCTCGCCGAGCATCCGCATCACGAGCACGACGATCAGCCCGCCCAGCGCGTAGGACAGCACGGCCGCCGGCCCGACGGTGGAGATCACCGCCCCGCTGCCGATGAACAGGCTGGCGCCGATGATGCCGCCGAGCGCGATCATCTGGAGGTGGCGGTTCTTCAGGCTCCGCCGCAATCCGATGTCGTCGCCACTGCCCGTCGCGGACTCGATCCTGGTTTCATCGACCATCACGGCCCCCCGTGTTCGACCGGCCACCCGGAGTAGAGGCTGTGAACCTAACGCGCGAAGATCACCACCACCAGGGTCCCGAACCAGGACAAACCGCCCGGAGAAGTGGCGCACACCCCTGAATCGAGTGGTTGATCAAGGGTCACGTATGCTGACGACGAAAGCCCCCGTAGCCCAATCGGCAGAGGCAGCGGACTCAAAATCCGTCCAGTGTGCGTTCGAGTCGCACCGGGGGCACTCATCAGTGCAGGTCAGCGCTTTGATCGGGACTTCTTCGAAGATCGTCCCCCCACGTTTCGCCGGGCTAATGACCTGGTGCAACGCCTTCGCGCTGGCTCGGCTGGTCACTCTCCGCCCCATGTACACGTCGAGGGTCATCGACGGCTTGGCGTGCCGGAGGACATCGGCGATCTCGCGGGCGGACAGCCCCGACTCGTCGAGAAGGGTCGCCACGGTCTTGCGGAAGGTACGGAAGGTCACCCACGGGTAGCCCGCTCGCGTGCGGAACGGCCCCCAATGCCGGTTGTAGATATTCGAGGGCTCCCGGATGGTCCCGGTGCTCGACGGGTAGATCAGCCCCTCCGGGTCGAACTTGCCCACGGCTTCAAGCTTCGCCCGGCGTTCGTTGAGCATCTGCACGCCCCAGTCCGGCAGCGCGATCGGCCACAGCGAGTTCGGGGTCTTGCCCTCGTTGACGATCAGCCCCCGGCTGGTGCGGACGGCGTTCCCCGAGACGGCGATCTCCTTGCGCTTGGGATCGAAGTCCGGCCACCGCGCGGCCAGCACCTCGCCCGTCCGCTCCCCCGTCGCCAGGAACTGGCGGACCAGGTCCGGCAGATCTCCGTTGAGCGCGGCCTCGTCGGCATCGAGCTTGCCTAGGAGGTCCAGAACCTCCGCCTTCTTCAACGACCGGTTGCGCTCGATCTGGCGCTGGTTGGCCGGGGTCTTCACGCGCCCGATCTGGCGAGCTGGGTTCGTCGACATGGCCCCGAGCCGGATCGCGTAGGCGCACAAGGCAGACACCACGGTCTTCACAGTGCGCGCGTTCGCGGCGCTGGTCTGCTTGCGCACATCCGTCACGAGTCGATCGAGCTTCCTGGGCGCGGCCTCGACCTCCCGAGCGGTCAACTCTCCGATCGCGGGCATTACCCACTGGGTCAGGCGTTGCTTGTACCTGTCATATGTGGACCACGAGAGATTTCCTTCTGTGGCTTCATTTTCGAGGTACCTGATCCACTCTTCCTCGATCATCCGAATCCGGGTATTCGGCCCGAAGTCGCCGTCTGCTTCGGCTCCGATCCAGTCCCGGAGCGCTTCCAGCAGGCGGCGTTCAGCCTCGCCCTTGGTCGAACCGTAGCGCTCGGGCCAGAAGACCCGCCCGGAGTGATCGCGGTATCGGCACCGAGCCATCCAGTTCGGGCCGTCCTCACGGACCTTGATCTTGCCGTGAGTGCCCGGCGGAAGCGGCTGCCTAGGCAATGTCGGTCCCGTTCCCTCGCTTCTTCCCGCGGGTGGGCGGCTGCTCGCCTGCGGGGGCCTGCCCGCCCATCTCGCGGACGACGGCCTTCAAGAGAGGCGAGTCGGGTCGTGTAAACGGCATCGCCGGGAACGTCGACCTCAACGAGAGTCTTCGGCCGCTGGCCGAGATCACCGGGAACAACGAAGGAGACGACTTGACGCCAGAACAAGACACGATGCTGCGGCAGGTTCTGCACGAACTGCTGGGTCCACGCGGACCGCAGGGCCAAATCCAGGGCTGGGGCACCGAAAACGGGCCGAGGACCGTCGTGGCCATGCTCGTCGACATCGTCAACGCGCTCGATGAGATCCGCGGGGCCCGCGCCGAAGCGGCATCGGCCAACGCCCGCGCAGGCGACCTTCAGGCCAAGGTCGCCGAGATCATCCAGAAGATCGAGGCTGGCCAGCACGCCGACACGGCTGCGATCAAGGCCGCACTGGTGGAGGCGTTGAAGGAAAACCTGGTGCGCGTGGACGTAACCGTGAACGGCCCGCCGGACACCGCAGACACTACTTTGAGGGCCTAGAGCTTGCGACCGTGTTCTCTCTCGATACCGGCGGCGCTGATTGTTAGCCAATCCGGGTCTTCGTCAGATTCCTGCAATTCTAGGTATTCGAGATCCGATAAAAATTCACGCGCGCTGTCGCCGTAGGAAGGTCTAGATAGATAGCAATCGTCAAGCACTAGCATTGAGGTCTCCACGTTGGCGAAACTTGGAAACTCTTGGAACGTGCATTGAATAAAGAAGACTGATTCTTTTAGTTGTGCGAAATCAAAGGCGAGCGCCGCTTCTGCGACTGCCTTCATGAATATCAATCCGGCCCGTTTTGTTGAGCATGCTTCTGCGAATGTGCAATTTCCGCGGAATACAGTGTGATCAAAGGTGGCGGCTCCATTGAAGGTCGCACTTTTAAAGTTGCCATTCTTTATGGATGCATTCTGGAACATAGCAACGGATCCGAATTTGGATCGTTCAAAGGATGTCGAGCCCTCCACGTCGAAACTCGCATCAGAAAAACTTACCCATCTGCGAAAGGAGGTTCCGGTGAAGGCGGCCAGCTTGCCTACGAAGGTCGCCTCAGAAAAATTGGCATGGCGAACCTCGCAACCTGTAAATTCGAAATTCTTGAGGGTTGCTCCTGTGAGGTCAAGGCCAACGTCTCTCCAGAAGTGCGGATCCGTCGACCTTCCCTTTTTGTCCCTTTTGGGGCGAAGGTGGTTCGTGAGTATTCGCTGCGCTGTATGGCGAACCTGTTCTTCTTGTCGGCGGTCGTCTGTAGTCTCCTGATTGCGGTCGACTTGAGTTAGCGGTCGAGCCCATAAGGGTTCTCGCCGTTGACGCATGCTACCGGCGATTATGTGCGCCCTTCGGGGCAAACGTTCCGGTGGCGGAGTGAACGGCATCCGAAGATAAGCGCAAATGATGTCGACGATGGTCTGCCTATGACTTGGGTGATCTTGAGCAAGGCGTTCGAGACTGTGTAGGCCGGCGAGGCGGACCGCGGCATTCTCGTGGCCGAGTTGGTCAGCGGCTTTGGTTTGCAGTTCGGTAATGCGGCGTTCGGTGCCGTCGAGTTCGGCGAAGCGTTGGCGGCGGGCGGCGAGGAGTAGCGCGGCGGCTCCGCCGGTGCCAACGACGACGGTACTGGCGATGCGGATGGATTCGAGCCGTGTGCTGCCTTGAGGGTCGTTGCCGAAGAAATAGAGCATTCCCCAGACCGAACCGATCGCAATGACGACGAGAGTAATACCCCAACCCCAAATGGTCACCTCGGAGAGTACGCGATGGTTCGGCGCGCCACTTCGATTCCTTCGCCACATGATCGACAGTTTGCCAGCGCGCAAGGTGGGCTGGTGCCTGAACGTGCGACTTGGTAAGGAACTGTGAGGAGAACCCCGCATGCTCAGCTTAAATCTGGCGCGGTCGCTCGCCGAGCGCGCCCTGAACGCCGCCCTCGTGGTGTTCGTCGGCGCACTCTCCGGCAACGCGTTGAACCTCTTCCACCTCGACTGGCCGCAGGTCGGCTCGGCCGTGCTCGGTGCTGCCGTGCTCGAAGTCGCCCGCGGCCTGCTCGCGGCGACCGGGCTGGTCGGCGACAAGGGGTCGCCTGCGCTACTCAAGGAGTCGCAGCAGAAGTAGACCCGAGCGGCGTGTAAGCGACACCGCCCTCATCCTGGATGAACCGGGGTGGGGGCGGTTTGTTGTTGGGTTCAGTCGCGCCGGGCGCCGTCGGGCCAGATCACGGTGACGTCCACGCCTCGCTTACGTGCTGAGTCGACGACGTCTGCGGTGCCGCCGAAGCCCCGAGCCGGTTGGCCGTCCCACACCGCCAGCACTTGATCCGCCTCGCCGCACGAGGCGAGTGGCGCGGGAGTGGCTGGGAATGACTTCAGCGGCATCTACTCGGCCAAGGCGCTCGACCGGTCATTGTGGGTTCAGCGCGCCTGCACGCTCCTAGTCGCCGCAGGCGCGGCTTATGCCTACTACCGGCATGGCCGGGAGTTCTCACTGCGGTTCGGCGCGGACAGTGCGACTGCCGCAATCTGGGTCGGGCAGGTCAGCGGTTCCCGTCGGTGCGGGGTTTGCCGCGTCGCAGGTTGAGGATTGCGGCGATTGGGATTGCTGCCGCCAACCCGGTGAGCAGGACCGCGGCGAGCGCACCGAGGAGCGCCGGCTCGTCTCCGAAGGCGATACCGGCGGCGGCCAGCGCGGGCCCTGCGTTACGCACTGATGCGACGCCTCCCATAGTGGTGCGGCGCATCACCGGCCCGGTGGCCAGCAGCGTGCCGACGGCGAAGGCAGCGGCGGCGAGGATGAACCCGGCGAGGAGTGTCCGTGAACCGAGCAGCGTGACGACATCGCGCCAGTTGCCCAGCAGCATGCCCGCCAGCACGATCAGGAAAGTCACGTTCGAGACCTTGACGGTGGTGGGGTGCCAGGACCGCGCGACGGGTTCCGCGCATCGACGTAGCAGCAGGCCGATGGCGAACGGAACGAGCTGCAGGATCGCCACGGTCAGCACCAGCGCGCCGACGTCGAGTGATACCCCTGGGCCGACCTTCGCGACGGCGAGGATGCCGTTGGCGGTCGGGCCGAAGGTCAGACTGCCGACAGAGGCGAGCAGGACCTGCATGGCCGCGCCCGCGACCACGTCCCCGCTCTGCACCATGGCCAGCTTCGCGCCGAACGGCCCGCCGGGTGACGAGGCGACCAGGATCAACGCGATGAACGCCGCGGTGGGCAGGGCGAGCAGCGCACCGATGCCCCAGCCCAGCAGCGGGAGGACCACCAGGTTGCCGAGCAGCGCCAGCAGGAGCAGCGGAAGGTCCGTGAAGATGTCCCGCAGCGCCGAGATAGTGGTCCCCAGGCCGGCGGCGAACATCGTGGCAGCTATGAAGATCACCGTGATGGCGTTGAACAGCAGATGCAAGGTGTCCATGGGGCATTCCGCCTCCGGTGGTGCCCATGCCGAAGCGCGTCGCGGGGCTCAGTCCTGGAGATCGCCCAGCCAGCGCAAGGCACTCAGTCCAGGAAGGAAGCAGTACTCGCCCCCTCGTGTGACCACGAACCGCGGCAGACGCCGGCGCATGGGCCGACGGGGGATGATGAAATCGGGGTGGCCCTCGTGGGCTCCGGCTATCGGGTCCTTGGTGTGGCCTGAGCCGAAGAAAATACCGTCGTTCAACCACTCGGACTGGACGAACTCGAACTGCCGTCCGAGGCGGGCGCCGATGAAGGAGAACATGAGTCCACGCTCCACACCGTCGTCCTCCATCACGCTGTCGGCGAGCGGTGGACCGTAGACGGCGCCGCGCCTGATCATGCGGTGCAGTCGCACTTCCCCTGCCACCGCCGCGTCGCGGGGATTGGCGCGGCGGATGTGGCAGCCTCCCGGGGTGGTGAACCCCGCCGGGTCGTCGCGCGCGTAGAGGAAGGTGTTGCGGCGATGCGGGTCTGCGCCGAGGGCTGGGTCATCATGCTGCGGGCTGAGCGCCAGCGGCGCGCCGCTGCGCCAGCGCCCCATGATCTTGGCTGCCAGCAGTTCCTCGTCCTCGCGGCTGGTGGAGTTGTCCTTGAGGTAGCGCCGGAACGCGGCAACCCGTTGGTGGAGTTTGCGGAAGACCGCGTAACTGCCGTTGCGCCCCAACACCTCTGGCCGCGGGGTCTGCACGCCACCTAACTCGTCGGGGTAACCGAGGATGAACTCACCGGCTTTCAGCGGCCTTTCCAGCAGGTTCGACCCGGCGATACCACTGCCCTCGACAGCAGGGTGACTGACGCCGTCCCGGTAGCCGAAATGCTCGGTCTCGGTAGGCAGCGCATAGCAGTCCTGCCTCCAGATCGCGGTGATGCCGGGCAGGCGGTGGTACGCCGTGCGGGCCCGATCGATGGCCGCCTCCAGCTTCTCGGTATCCGGTGCCACAGCCGTGAAAATCACGTGGACGTCGGCTGTTCCCAGGGGCGCCTCCCAGTTCTCGGGCCTGCTCTCTCCCACGTCGCCAAGCGCTTTGGCCCGGGCAGCCATCCCCTGCCGGAACTCCCAGGCGAAGGTACCCAACGATTCGTGCGGTACACCGAGTGCCTTGAGGCCGTGGTAGGTGACCGCGACGCTCACCCAGGTCTCTCCTAGCGGACTGGGCGGGCCCGCGGCAGAGGTGGCCACGGCGCTCGCACGCCGCATCAGCTCCCGCCCGTGCGCCCGGTCATCGATGCGGAAAACGAGGTAGCTAGCCGCGTAAGGAGTTGGCCTGGGGCTGAGAACCCCGCGCTGAATGTCGTCGAGTTCCAGCGCGACCTGCGCGTGCCCGCTCATGGTCCGCTCCCTTGCAACGCTACTTCGAGACGACGTTCTTCCAGAAATTCCGCAGGCTTTCGTCGCCGCCGAACAACGAGCTGAAGATCGTGGAGTCCGCCAGCAGCACATCACCGGCCCGATCATCGGTCGGGGGCATCCACAGGAAACTGTTGAACTCCGTGTTGCCGGCCTCGGTGAACGGGTGCGGCCTGGAAGTGTCGATCGGCTGCCGCGCCAACACATGGATGACATCCGGATCGTCCGTCGTCACAGCGTAGTGCGGCAGGTGCTGGTGGAAGTTGAAGGTGGTCACACCTTCCAGCCACCCCCTGGTGTCCAGATCCCTGGCCGCAGAAAGCGGGGCGATCTTGTTCGGTTCCCGCACTGCAGGACGCAACCCATAGCGATTCTCCACCGGCACGCCCAGCCCTCGCATCAGACCCCGGACGTACCTGGCGAACCGCTGCTGGCGCGGAACCAGAGGATCTCCGTGATGGCGATACTCCATTTCCCGTACGGTCAGGTCATCCGAGGCTCCCACGTCGTGGTGAGGCCCCAGGACCAGGCAGGTTCCCTCCCGCTGGAGAAACTGCCGCAGCGCATCGATCTCTTCTGGCTCGGCATCCTGTCCCGTGATCATGTGGTCCAAGCCGAAGACGAACAAGGTGTCGGTGTCCGCCAGCACCCGATCATCCAGCAAAGTCCGGAAACCAGCCTGATCGATGCGTTGATACACCGGCACAGCATGCCCAGTGATCTCCTCCACGAACGACTGGAATGGCACCCAGGCCCAGAAGAACAACTCCAGAGAACCCGCGATGCCCTGCTGGAACTGCAGCGGGTCGGACCACCTCGGTTCCTCGTAAGCGGGCCAGGCAACCCGCCGGACCTCGGTCATCGTGGAGAACCGGTTGTCCAGCTCAGCCGGGTTCCGGCCGGCCTCGGCCGGATAGCTCCACGCCACGTAGATGCTCACCCGTCGCCGACCCCGGGTGTAGGGGCGGGACACATGGTTCTGGTTGTAAGTGCGGGCCGTGGACTCGCTCATAGCTTCTCCGATCCGCAGCGGGACAGCCAGTCCGAATCCATTTCTCACTGCAACTGATCGAGCATCTCCGACAAAGCGCCCTTGATCCGCAGAGCCTTCTTAATCTCATCAGCCGTGACGTACGGATACTCCCCGTACTCGATGAAACTCGGGCAGTGATGCTCCCGCACGAATCTGACGAACGCCTCCGGATTGGTACGCCAGTCCTCCGGGAATCCCTCGAGGTTCTCAAAAGCCGTGCTCACCCCGGCCTTGCTGAACAGCGCGATGGCATCTTCGGTGTACTTGTCGAAATCGGTGTCGAAGATCCCCTGGTACATGAAACGCGTGTCGTCGTCGAACAGCACCCAGCGCAAGTAGTGCAACTTCAACGGCGCGAGAAGATAAGGATCCCCCTCCAAAGCCTTGGCCAGGGTGTATCCGTACTCGCGGATCGCCTCGGCCCGGCCCGGCTTCACGTTCGCGATGATGGTGAACCCGTAACACGCAGGAGTCCTCGGAAAAACAGGACCGTACTTCCCCTGCTCCAAATGATCGGTCTCCCTGGGGATGACAACCGCCTGAGGCTTGATCTCCATGCCGTCCCTCCGCCACCCAAGAAGAAAGGAACTACGGTCACCATCCTCCCACGCAGTGCCGCTCTCGCCCCGTCAAGCGAGCAGACAAGATTGGATTTGAATTCATCTAGGCTCGTATACGTATTTCACATCCATCTCTCCAGGTCCCGTGAGTCACACGTGTCCCTCGGGTCAGCCCACAAGCCCTGCACCCAGTGCGAGAAAAGCGGCGACATCGGCCCGGATCATTCCCACCTGACCTACGACCAAATCCAGCCCGACGAAATCCCGGCACACCACGGCCACGTCTGGCGTTTCGACTACGCAGAAGCCCTGCACCGCAACGGGTTCTGCGACGGCAGCGCCCCTTCCGCAACTGGCTTACCCGCGCCGACCTGCTCGCCGCTCTCGAACACTTCGGCTGGACAGTCACCAACATCGGCTTCGACACCCCCACGGTCCGGCACTCGCCCTTACCGCCACCCGAACCGGCTGAGCCACAGCGGTTCTGGGGTAGTCGCACCTCGAAACTACTGCTGTTCTTGTGGTTCTGACCTGCCGAGGTAGCAATGACGACGCATCGGCACACCCCGGCCGACGCGAACTGGCTGGCCGAGAACGGCATCCGGCTCCCGACCGCGTCGCGGCGCCCGCCAGTGCGCTCCCGCCTGGACCGGACCGAACACCGACCATCTCGGCCAGAGCGAGCGATGCCACCGGCGGTCGTTCCGGTGGGGTGCTCTTCCCCATTTCCCGGTGATTGCCCCGTCAGGGGGTTGGCGTTGCGGGTTCGCATCCCTAACGTATGAGCAAAACATGAGTCCAGCTCACATTTAAGGAGCTAGATGATCATCGTTCGACCTCCGCGCCACAGACTCAGATCCCTCACGGTGGTGCCACTGCTTCTCGCCATGATGACCCTGGTACTCGGTCCGATGCCCAGCTCCGCGGCGGAGCCCGGCTGGTGGACCCCGACCGCGCGGCCCACGCCCGACGCTCAGATCAACGTCACGGACGAGCCCTTCAAGGGCACCGACGCCCAGGGGCGCGTAAGGGGCTTCGTCGACGCCCACGACCACATCATGGCCAACGAGGGCTTCGGCGGCCGGCTTATCTGCGGCAAGCCGTTCTCGGAACAGGGCGTCGCTGACGCGCTCAAGGACTGCCCCGAGCACTACCCCGACGGCTCGCTCGCCGTCTTCGACTTCATCACCAAGGGCGGCGACGGCAGGCACGACCCCAACGGTTGGCCCACATTCAAGGACTGGCCCGCCCACGACTCACTGACCCACCAGCAGAACTACTACACCGGAATCGAGCGGGCATGGCGCGGTGGCCAGCGGGTGCTGGTCAACGACCTGGTCACCAACGGCGTGATCTGCTCGGTCTACTTCTTCAAGGACCGCAGCTGCGACGAGATGACCGCCATCCGTCTTGAGGCGAAGAAGTCGTACGACATGCAGGCCTTCATCGACGAGATGTACGGCGGCCCGGGCAAGGGCTGGTTCCGGATCGTCACCGACAGCGCGCAGGCCCGCGAGGTCATCAAGCAGGGCAAGCTGGCCGTCGTCCTGGGGGTTGAGACCTCCGAGCCGTTCGGCTGCAAGCAGATCCTGGACAACGCGCAGTGCAGCGAGGAAGACATCGACCGAGGACTGGACGAGCTGCACGAACTGGGCGTGCGCAGCATGTTCCTGTGCCACAAGTTCGACAACGCCCTGTGCGGAGTGCGCTACGACTCCGGCGCCCTCGGTACGGCCATCAACGTCGGCCAGTTCCTGTCGACCGGCACCTTCTGGAAGACGGAGACCTGCCGCGGCCCGCAGCACGACAACCCCATCGGCAACGCGGCGGCACCGGAGGCGGAGAAGCAGCTCCCGAAGGGGGTGGCCGTCCCCTCCTACGCCTCGGACGCGCAGTGCAACACCCGCGGGCTGACCGACCTGGGTGCGTACGCGGTGCGCGGCATGATGGAACGCAACATGATGCTGGAGATCGACCACATGAGCGTCAAGGCCGCGGACCAGGCCTTCGACATCTTCGAATCCGAGTCGTACCCGGGCATCATCTCCTCGCACAGCTGGATGGACTCGGGCTGGACCGAGCGGCTCTACAAGCTCGGCGGGTTCATCGGCCAGTACATGAGCGGCTCCGAGGCGTTCAGCGCGGAGGCCAAGCGCACGGACGCGCTGCGCGAGAAGTACGGGGTCGGCTACGGCTACGGCACCGACATGAACGGTGTCGGCGGCTGGCCGGCCCCACGGGGCGGGGACGTCCCGAACCCCGTGAAGTACCCCTTCCGCAGCACGGACGGCGGCTCGGTGATCGACAAGCAGACCACCGGCGAGCGCACGTGGGACTTCAACACCGACGGCGCCGCGCACTACGGCATGGTCCCGGACTGGATCGAGGACATCCGGATCGTCGGCGGCCAGGGGGTCGTGGACGACCTCTTCTCGGGCGCCGAGTCCTACCTCCGCACCTGGGGGAACACCGAGAAGCACAAGTCCGGGGAGAACCTGGCCTCGGGCGCGGCCGCCTCGGCGTCCTCATCGGAGTGGTGGAACCCGGCCGTCAGCTTCGCGCCCAGCAAGGCCGTGGACGGCGACACGGGCACCCGCTGGGCCAGCGAGTGGAACAACGACCAGTGGCTGCGGATCGACCTCGGATCCGATAAGCCGGTCAAGCGCGTCACCCTCGACTGGCAGGCGGCGTACGCGAAGTCGTACCGCGTCGAGCTGTCGGAAGACGGTGCGAACTGGAAGACGGTGTGGTCCACGGCCGCCGGTGACGGCGGCCTGGACACGGCACGTTTCGCCGGAACTCAAGCGCGCTACGTACGAATCAAGGGGCTGGAGCGCGGCACCCAGTGGGGCTACTCACTTCGCGAGGTCGGCGTCTACGCCAACTGACGCACCTGTGAGGCGGCGCCCAGGGCCGGCCGGATCGACTCTCCTGATCCGGCCGGCCCCGGCTGGCTTTCCGGGCGGTCGCCGACCGAGCCACGCAGAGCGCAGGGAACCACGCACCGCGAAATTCGATAGCCCCCGTCAGGGCTTGGCGTTGCGGGCTCGCTTGCCTAACGCATGAACAGAACATGAGCACGACTCACATTTGGGGATTTGTGTGATCACTCACCACTCCGAAGCCCGCCTCTGGCTTCTGAGCACTCCCGGCACCTCCTACGCCTTCCGGCTGGACGCCGACGACGTCCCCCGGCACGTGCACTGGGGCCGGCCGCTGACCCTGGAGCAAGCCGTCGTGATCGCGGCCGACCTGCCCACCGAGGACCCCGGCAGCGATGACCCCGGCGGTGAGGAGTACGTGGTCGAGGGCGGCCTGCGCTTCGGGGCGCCGTCGCTGACCGTCCGGTTCGACGACGCCGTCCGAGGCTTCGAGTGGCGGTTCATCTCGCACGCGGTCGAGGGCGACCGGCTCACACTCTCCTTCACCGACCGCGTCCGCCCCCTCGGCATCGACTTGAACTACCGGATCCGGGACGGCCATGACCAGATCGAGCGCTGGACCGTCCTCACCGCGGGCGAGCCGGTGGACGTCCTGCGGTTCGACTCCGCCGCCTGGACGCTACCCGCCCGCGACGACTACCGGGTCAGCCATGTGGTGGGGGAATGGGGCCGGGAGTTCCAACTCCAGCGAGACCGGGTGCCCGTCGGGGAGACCGTGTTCACCAGCCGCCTCGGCATCACGGGACAGCACGCCGGACCCTGGCTGATGCTCGACGCGCAGGACGCCGCCGAGGAGCACGGCGAGGTCTGGAGCGCGGCCCTGGCCTGGAGCGGCAGCCGCCGGATCACCCTGCGCCGCACCCCCTACGGCCGCGCCTCCTGGACGGGCGGGTTCGGACACGAGGGGCTGGTCTGGAAGCTGCGCGCCGGCGAGCGTCTGGAGACCCCCGTCTTCACCGGGCTGTACGCCCCCGACGGCTTCGGCGGCACCAGCCGCCGCTGGCATGCCTACGTCGAACGTCAGGTGCTTCCCGCCCGTCCTGCCGAACGCCCTTTGATCTTCAACTCGTGGGAGGCGACCGAGTTCGACATCACCGAGAAGCAGCAGACCGAACTGGCCGAACTGGCCGCGGGTCTCGGCGTCGAGGTCTTCGTCGTGGACGACGCCTGGTTCGGCGCCCGCACCAGCGACATGGCCGGGCTCGGCGACTGGTGGCCCAACCCCGACCGCTTCCCGAACGGCCTGGGCCCGCTCGCCGACCACGTCCGCACGCTGGGCATGGGCTTCGGCCTGTGGGTCGAGCCCGAGGCGGTCAACCCCGACAGCGACCTCTTCCGCGCGCACCCTGACTGGATCCTCTGCCAGGACGGCCGTGCCCGCACGCAGCGCCGCAACCAGCACGTGCTGAACTTCGCCCGCCGCGACGTCCGGGAATGGGCGGTCGATTGGCTGGCCAGGACCGTCGCCGAGCTGGACGTGGTCTTCCTCAAATGGGACATGAACCGGCCCTTCAGCGAGGCAGGGCAGCCCGGGGCGGCCGACCCTGACCGGGTCTGGATCGAGCACACGCGCGGGGTCTACGAGGTGATGGACCGGCTGCGCGCCACCCGTCCCGGCCTGTACCTGGAGTCGTGCGCGAGCGGCGGCGGCCGGGCCGACCTGGGCGTGCTGGCCCGCGCCGACCAGATCTGGACGTCGGACAACACCGACGCCGCCGACCGGGTCGCCATCCAGCACGGCCACTGCCAACTGCTGCCCGCCCGGACCATGGGCGCCTGGGTCACCGACAGCCCGCACAGCTTCACCGCCCGCCCGACCTCGGTCCGGTACCGCTTCCACGTCTCGATGGCGGGGGCGATGGGCATCGGCGGCAACCTGCGGAACTGGAGCGAGGAGGACCTGGCCTCGGCCCGGATGCTGGTCGAGCAGTACAAGCGGATCCGACCCGTGGTGCACGGTGGCGTCCAGTACCGCCTGGGGCACGACGCCGTGCAGTACCTCACCGAGGACGAGGTCGTCGTCTTCCAGTTCCAGCCGTCCGCGCTGGCCCGCTCGGTCGCCCGCACCCGGCTGAAGGGCCTCGACCCCGACGCCCGCTACCGGGACGAGGCCACCGGCGCCGTCCACGAGGGCGCCGTCCTGCTCAGCCACGGTCTCCCGCCGCTGCTGTCCTTCGACTGGACGAGCGAGCTCGTCCACCTCAAGAGAGTGCCTCGATGAGCCTCGCCCCCAACGGCCCGAGGCCCTCGCCGAGCCTGTCCGCAAGGTCGGTCCTGGCTGGGTCGCCCTGTACGTCCTGGCCAACGTCGGGCTGTTCATCCCGCTGCAGGCGCCGACCACGTTCCTGATGCCCGAGCAGATCGCCCAGATCGACCCGGTCGGCAGTTACGCCTGGGTCAGCATGATGGGCGCAATCTCGGGAATCGTCCTCGCGCCGCTGGCCGGCGCCCTCAGCGATCGCACCACCAGCCGGTTCGGCCGCCGTCGGCCGTGGCTGATCGTCGGCTCGCTGGTCTGCATGGCGACACTGGTCCGCATCGGCATCCAGACGACGGTCGCCGGGGTCGCGATCGGCTCTCTCGTGCTGTCCGCCGCGTTCATGATCATCGGTGCCGGACTCTCCCCGGTGGTGCCCGACCAGGTCCCGGTCGGGCAGCGCGGTGTGGTGCTGGGCTGGGCCAATAGGCGTCGTAGCCGATGGGTCGGCCGCCCCTGCGGCCTCTCGTTCTTTCGGTTGCCAGTCACCGAAGTCGATCGTTCAGATAGCTCTTGAGGACTCGTTTGCACTCAGCGATCAGCTGGGCGTCGCCCTGCGGATCGGTGCGGAAGGCGAGTTTCAGCACGCTGTCCGCGCACTCCAGGGCCACCCGCACCGCGATCTCCAGTTCGGCGTTGTCCTGGGCCCCGGCCAGGGAGTCGGTCAGCGAGCGCAGCCTTCCGGCGACCGCGGTGTTGTTGTCCAGGGTCGGCTCCAGGACGTGGTCCTGCCCCGCCGCGCCGAAGTCGACCACGCCGAAACCGGTGATCGTCTGGCGCATGGTGACGAACTCGTCGACGGTCACATCCACGATGCCCGAGATGCCGTCGGGCTCCTCGCGCTCCAGCCGTTCCGCGACCCGCGCCAAGAAGGACTCCAGATTGCGGGCGGCGAGCGCGCCGATCAGCCCCTCCCTGTCGGGGAAGAACTGGTAAAGGGTGCCGATGGGCACCTCGGCCCGGCGGGCCACCTCCTTGGTGGTCAGCGCGGCATAGCCGACCTCGTCCAGGAGTTCGGCGCAGGCGTCCAGCAGCCGTTCGAAGCGTTCGGCGCTGCGCTTCTGGACTGGCAGCCGGCGCAGCGTCCCAGCATTGCGACCTTGATTCACGCTTCCATCATCCCACCGAACAGGATAACGTGAGTCCTGCTCATGTTTCAGGAGGTTGGACGTGACACTGGACCATCTCCCCGCGAACTTCGTCTGGGGCGCCTCGACGGCGTCGTACCAGATCGAGGGCGCCACCAAGGAGGACGGCCGCGGACCGTCGGTATGGGACACCTTCACCGCCCGGCCCGGCACAGTCCGCGACGGGCACACCGGTGACGTGGCCTGCGACCACTACCATCGGTACGAGGAGGACATCGCGCTGATGGCCGAGGCGGGCCTCACCGGCTACCGCTTCTCCATCGCCTGGCCCCGGGTCCAGCCGACCGGCACGGGCGAGGTCAACCTTCGGGGCCTGGACTTCTACGACCGGCTGGTCGACGGCCTGCTCTCACGCGGCATCGAACCTGTCCCGACCCTCTTCCACTGGGACCTCCCGCAGGGCCTCGAGGACGACGACGGCTGGTTGAACCGCGACACCGCGCACCGCTTCGCCGAGTACGCCGCCATCATGGCCGACAGGCTGGGCGACCGCGTCCAGAAGTGGATCACACTCAACGAGCCGTTCATCCACATGGTCTGGGGCTACGGTCTCGGCACTCATGCGCCGGGCCGCGCCCTGTTCCTGGACTGCCTGCCGGTCGCCCACCATCAGCTGCTCGGCCATGGCCTGGCGCTGAGGGAGCTGCGGGCGCGCGGCCTCCAGGTGATGATCGCCAACAACTGCACCCCGGTCTGGCCTGCCTCGGACGACCCCGCCGACCGCACCGCCGCGCAAGCCTATGACAACCTGCACAACCGCCTGTTCAACGACCCGATCCTCACGGGCGCCTATCCCGACCTGTCGGTCTTCGGCGCGGACGCGACCCTCGGCGGCTCCGTCCGGGACGGCGATCTCGAACTGATCTCGGCCCCCTTGAACGCGCTCGGCATCAACTACTACAACCCGACCCGGATCCAGGCGCCGACGTCCGAGGGGCTGCCGTTCGAAGAGGCCCCCATCGAGGGCTACCGCCGCACCGCCTTCGACTGGCCCGTCGTCCCCGACGGCCTGCGGGAACTGCTCGTCGGCCTCAAGGAGCGTTACCCGGCACTCCCGCCGGTTTACATCACGGAGAACGGCTGCTCGGTCGAGGACGTCGTCAACGCGGACGGCACCGTCCTCGACCTCGACCGCATCGACTACTTGGACACCCATCTCCAGGCCGTTGACGCCTCCGTGGCCCAGGGCGTGGACGTGCGCGGCTACTTCACCTGGACCCTGATCGACAACTTCGAATGGGCCGAGGGCTTCCACCAGCGCTTCGGTCTCGTCCACGTTGACCACGACACCCAGGTCCGCACCCCGAAGGCGTCCTTCGCGTGGTACCGCGACCTCATCCGCGCTCAGCGCGGTTGAGCCGCCCGCCGAGCTCGCGCGGATTCCGGATGCCGAACTCGCACCCGATCCGGATCAGCAGGACCATCACGTCCATCTGCCGCAAGGCGACGGTCAGGTGGGAGTTGTCAGCCGGGACCGGGCTGCCGCATACCCGACCACCAGGCGTCGACGAGCCGTCGACCCACGCGAGGGGACGTCCTGGGATGACCGAGACATGGCGCAATTGGGCAGGCGACGAAGAGGTCCGGCTCGCCCGGGTCCGCCGGCCGGGGAGCACGGCCGAGGTGGCCGAAGCCGTCCGGGACGGACAGCGGGTCAAGGCGGTGGGCGCCGGTCTCTGACAACGATGTCAACTCAGTGAAGGGAAGTCCGCATGCGCAACGGCAGATCCCCGGCCCCAGGTTCCCTCCGCCTGCGGCGCCGGCGACCAGCCCCCTTAGCGTGGACCTTCGTCATCACGACGGCGTTGGTGGCGGCGTTCGCCCCGCCGTCCGCCGCCACCGGCCGGGCGGACACCGAGCAGTCCAACGTGGACCTTGTCAACCCGTTCATCGGGACGTCGGGCCAGAGCGCCACCGAGTACGGCGGGATGATCCCGAGCACCGCCCCGCCGTTCGCCATGACCCGCTGGTCGCCGATGACCCGGCAGAACTACGTGAGCCGGACCCCGTACCACTACAACGACACGAAGATCAGCGGCTTCATCGGCACCCACCAGCCGGCCATCTGGATGGGCGATTCCGGCTACGTGGCGGGGATGCCCGGCGTGGGGCCGGTGAAGACGAGCGCCGACGACCGGGCACTGCCGTTCAGCCACGCCGACGAGCACGCCGCTCCGGACCGCTACTCGGTTCAGATGCAGGCCGGTTCGGGCCGGACGCTGAAGACGGAGATGACCGGGACGTCCCGCGTGGGCCTGCTGCGTACGACGTATCCGGAGGGCGCGGACACCAACTTCGTGCTGCAGGCGACCCGTTCGGGCGTCACCGGCAACGTGCACGTCGATCCCGCCACCCGGGAGATCACCGGCTACAACCCCGACCGGCAGGACAGCAACCTCGGCCCGTTCAAGGCATCGAACTTCAAGGGGTACTTCGTCGCCCGGTTCGACACCGGCTTCGACAGCTACGGCACGGCCACCGGCGGAACGCTGCACGAGGGCCAGGGCGACCGCACCGACGGCGACCTGTCCGCGTACGTGCGCTTCCCCTCCGGCACCCGGACCGTACAGGTGCGGATCGCGACATCGTTCATCTCCTTGCAACAGGCGCGCGCCAACCTGGCCGCCGAGGCCCCGGACGACCGGTCCTTCGAGCAGATCGCCGAAAGTACCCGCGCGCAGTGGAACCAGAAGCTGAACCGGGTCCATCTGCAAGGCGCGACCGCCGACCAGCAGGCGATCTTCTACACGTCGATGTACCACGCCCTGCAGTACCCGTCGGAGAACTCCGAAGACGGCCGCTATTACAGCGCGTACGACGACAAGGTCCACTCCGGCGTCAGTTACACCGGCTACTCGCTGTGGGATACCTTCCGCGCCGAGAACGCGTTCCTGACGCTCTTCGCCCCCGAGCGGATCGACGGCATGGTCACCTCGATGCTCCACGATTACCAGGAGGGCGGCTGGCTGCCCATGTGGAAGAACATCACCGAGACCAACATCATGGTCGGCACCAACGCCGACTCGGTGATCGCGGAGGACATCGCCAAGGGCTTCACCGGCTTCGACCGCGAGCTCGCGTACGAGGCGGTGTACAAGAACGCGATGACCCCGCCGGACAAGGACACCGAACTCGCCTACTACGACCGCCAGCAAGGGACCCCCGTGGAAGCCCGGGCCGGCCTGACCTACTACAAGCAGAACGGCTGGGTCGCCGCGGACCGCACCGCGGAGTCCGCGTCCCGCACGCTGGACTACGCGTACGAGGACTGGGCGGTCGCCCAGGTGGCCAAGGCCGTCGGCAAGACCGACGACGCGGGGATGTTCCTCAAGCGCAGCGCGAACTACAAGAAGCTGTACAACCCCGCGACCGGCTTCATGCAGGCCCGCAACCTCGACGGCTCCTGGGCGCTCGGCGGCTGGACCGAAGGCGACCGGTGGGTCTACACGCTGGACGTCCTGCACGACGTCCCGGGGCTGATGGACCTGATGGGCGGCAAGGAGAAGTTCGCGGCGTGGCTGGACGATTACTTCGCCGGCGGCCACAACAACCACACCAATGAGCCGGGCCACCACGCCGCCTACCTCTACGACGACGCCGGCCAGCCGTGGAAGACGCAGGAGACGGTGCGCCGTATCGCCACGGAGAACTACGCGAACCGCACCGACGGTCTCAGCGGCAACGAGGACTGCGGACAGATGTCCGCCTGGTACGTGCTGTCCTCGCTGGGCATCTACCCGGTCAACCCCGCATCGGCGACGTACGCCGTGGGCAGCCCGTTCTTCGACCAGGCTCGGGTAGAACTGCCGAACGCGTCCCGCCCGTTGACCATCAGCGCCCCGGGGGCGGCGACGAACCAGTACGTCAAGTCGCTGTCCCTGAACGGCCGGAGCATCAACCATCCGGTCCTGAGCCATGCCGACCTGCTACGGGGCGGCGAGCTGCGCTTCGCGATGAGTGACACGCCGCAGAGCTGGGGCGCCTCGTCGACGCCCCCGCAGGAAGCAGACACGCACTGACACAGCCCGCCGACTCCAGGGCCGCGTCGGCACGCGACCCTGGAGTCGCTCACTCCAGTCAAGTACGCACAACGCGGACAACCAGTCCCCTGCGGTGCTCAGTCCTGTCGGAACCTCCATGCGTCGAGCAGCAGCGTCGCGGCCACGTACAGCACGAGATCCGCCAGGGCGCACAATTGGTCGGCGAAGGGCTGCTGTCCGCCAAACCGGCCTCGAATAGCGGCCGCACCCAAGCACGCCAATCGCCCGCGATCTCGGCCAGCCTGGTCGGCAGCCCGAGATCGCGGGCGAAATCGGTGAGCAGACCCTTCCCTGACGAAGCAGACGCAGCGGCGGACGAAGCAACGCAGAACCCGTCAGAGCGTCGCCGTCAGATCGGCGGTCCGTCGAGTCATACGAACGACTCATCAAGGAACACGAAGAGAAGCTGGACGCCTACAAGCGCGATCCGGAAGCCTACGACAACAAAGGTATTCTCAAGAACGCCCCGAACGACGAGGTCCGCCAGCGCACCGGATGCGTTGGGCACAAACGCCTGTACCGTGCCATAACCTATTTGCGGGCCGCGACCAGGGGTTTCGCCCCCGTTGTCTTTTTCGTGGCTCTGATCTTGGAGCCCTGGTCGCCAGGCCTGGCATGACTTTGTCCCCCAGTCGAACCCGCGCGACGGATCTGGACCCCAGCCGGGCAGTTTTGATCATGGAGCGAGATCATGTGATCAGTGACATCGATGCACTCGCCGGCTGATACTCAGCACGCCCCCGACAGAACCCCTGCTCCGCCCGATGGTCTCCGCCCGGTCTGTGGATCCAACCGCGGGTGGCACGTCTGATTCCTTGAGGACCTCGGCCAGCTCGACGTCCGCCTGGCCGGTTGATGCCCCGGAATTGTCGGGAAGGTCCGCTACGGTCGCGGTCATGACGGAGCAGGTGTGGTGTGGCGTGGTCGAACTGCGGCAGTACACGCTGAAACCGGGGCAGCGGGACGTGCTGATCGAGCTGTTCGAGCGTGAGCTCGTCGAGCCGCAGGAAGCGCTCGGCATGCGGATCATCGGCACATTCAGCGACCTCGACGACCCGAACCGGTTCGTGTGGCTGCGCGGGTTCGCCGACATGGCGGCCCGCCACGCCAGCCTGACCGGCTTCTACCACGGGCCGGTCTGGGCCGAGCACCGGGAAGCCGCGAACGCCACCATGGTCGACTCCGACGATGTGCTGTTGCTGCGGCCATGCGGGCCGTTCACGCGACCGAAAACGCCTGGGGAGCTGGTCACCGTCACCGTGTCCGACCGCCACGTCACGGGCAGCCAGGTCGTTGCGACCTTGCGCAGCGAGCATGCGCCCAACACGTTCCCGGCGTTGCCGGTCCGCGAGAACGAGGACGTGGCCGTCACCGTCGCCGTGCAGGACCACAGTCCCGAGCCGAGCCCGGAGACTCTCCGCCTGGAGCCGACCGCGCGGTCCTGGCTGCGTTAGCGCACCTACCGGAAGAACGATCGGACCTCGTCGACGTACAGCTGGGCAGCTCCAGCGTCTGGTACGACTCCGGCCTCGGCGCACCCGTCGACATCGCCCGCCTCCAACAGCAGATCACCACCCTCGAACAACACGTTGTCGAGCTGCAAGGCCAGTTCGAGGAGCGCACCGGCGAGCTCGATGCGGCGCGAGCGGCCAACCGGGAACTCGCCAGGGCGCTCAACCAGCCACAGCGATGACCTCTGCCCCTGCCTTCGTCGCTGGGCCTGGTGCTGGACTTCGAGCACGACACCTCGCGGCGAAGGAGGTGGACATCGCGCCAAGCTCGGGAGACCAGAACACCGCCACGGCGGAGATCTCGCTGATCTGCAGATGCGACAGGTGTTCCAGGAAACGGCATGCCGCGCCAGTATCCTGAACTGCTTCTATGCCACGGATCTGGTTTCGGCGACAGCCTGCACCCCGAGAGAAGCACCGTCGCAGCGGTAGACCTGGCGGAAGTTCATGCGTCTCGAAGGGGGCGGATCGCAGGCGAGCCGCGGGCCGTGCCGTCGCGGTGACCACGACGCGCGGGAGGCGACCAGCCGAGCAGATCGAACACCTAAGGGTCTTCGACCTCGCACTCCCACTCGATCACGCCGCAGAGGGCTACAAGGCGATGGACGAGCATGGCCGGGATCATCAAGGAACAGCCCATCGGCCGCCTGGGGAGAGCGGACGAGGTCGCAGCAGCCGTCCTGTGGCTGTGCAGCCCCGGCGCCAGCTTCGTCACCGGAACAGCTCTCCCCGTCGATGGTGGCTTCACCGTCCACTGATACGGCGTCGGACAGGCATTCCCCGTCGTCGACGGCGGATACACCGTGAAGTGACCGTTCCCGGAGCGGCCCACAAGCACGATCACGAGCTGCGGGCGGAACGCTGCCTGGTCCAGCCAGTGGCTGCCACCACCTCGCGCGCAATGTCCACGACAGGCCGTCCGTCCGTCACCACCCTCGCGGTTCCTTCGGGGGCCCGCTGGTCCAGGAGCCGTGCCTTGCGCGCGCTGCCTTTCAGCTCCTGTTCCAGTTCCGAGCCGAGTTCCCGGCTGACCAACCGCTCGCGGGCGGTGGCGTCGGAAGCCGTGAGCAAGACCCGTGTGATCCGTACGTCCGCCCCCATGGCGCGCTCGAACATGCCGGTCGTCTCTGGCAACACACTCGCAGTGTTCGTGTAGATCAGACGGCGGTAGCCGCACCGGGTGAAGTTCTCCCACACTGCCGTCAGATTCCTTTCGGTGATCTCCGAACGGTGGGGGTCCCCCTCTGGCGCCGGGTGCACCTGCCCCATGAAGTCACCCTCGATGACTGCATGGGAGACCGCCGCGGCGCGCAGCAACGCCGAAACCTCCCACCCCACCGTCGTCTTGCCGACACCGGCCCGCCCCCCGATAAGCAGTACTTCCGAGTGATCCATGGAGGAAGCGTGCCAGTTGGCGACCACCTCGCGCGATCCGATATCGGTCCGTCGCCATGACCACATCCCCCACCAGCAAGATCGCGATCTACAGCTGGAGCACTAGGAGGATTGGTTCTCGGTGCGGATCATCCGCCGGAGAATGTTCGGGCGGCGGCGAGGTCGTCCTCCGTGCGTGTCGACACCTGCGCGGCGGCCGTACGGAAAGCCTTCCAGCAAAGGGGATCCACCACTCCTGAGCACTGCCGCGCCACAGCGTCCGAAGGTGCCCGGCCGGTAGGAGCGCTCGGCCCGCAACGAGTCCCCACCACCCATTGATCGCCGTTCAGCTTCGCACGACACTCACGCGATTCGTGCCGACGTTCTCGGCCGTCGACCAAGGAGTCGCGTCGGTGACGAGATCGTTGAGGTTCCGCAGCAGGCGCTCGGGGATATCGCGCGCTCCGTATGGCTGGTGCAGTTGCAGCCCGTCCCACAACGCGATGATCCAGGGTGCTTCGTGTTTGGGGGCGATATCAGGATCGAGCACGCCTTGTTCCTGCAAAGCAGTGATCTCGGATTCCGCTCGGTCGAGGAGCCTGGAGTACCGCGTGGTGAAGTACTCGTGAGCGGGATGAGCGGGGTTGGTGGCCTCGCACACGAGTACCGAATAGAGCGCGACCAGTTCGGGGCGGGTTTCGTTGTACCGGGCTCGCCGGTAGACGTTGTAGAGCACGTCGTAGCCGGTTGGGGAGTCGACCAGCACGCTGTCGGCGACCCGGGCTCGATAGTCGAGAACAGCCTCGAGCAGGGCCTGCTTGGAATCGAAGTAGTACAGCAGCGTGCCGTGCGACAGCCCGAGCTCCGTGGAAATCGCGCGCAGGCTTGTGGCGTGGAAGCCGTTGTGCGCGAACATTTTCGCCGCAGCGGCGAGGATGGTGGTTTCGCGATCCGGTATCTCGTCGGCCTCAGCGATGCCGGGCGGAGAGTCGACTTCTTTGACGGTCACGGCGATCCACGCGCCTGAGTTGTCGCGCCGCCGGTTGGCGTGCGTGTCGAGCCCGGCGGCGAGGGTGTCGGCCGGCGAGATCCGCTCCGGCAAGTACAGAGACAGCAGCTGCAATCCGTCCCAAGCCGCGAGTACGTCTTCCCCTCGGTCGGGGTACATCGCTTCGAGCCATCCGCCGGCGGCCCGCAGCCGCTGCTCGATGAACGGCCGTCCGGGGTGCGCCTGTTCGGTTGCCTCACCGAGGAGCATGGTGTCCAGTTCGGTGCGGCGCCGGTTGGCGATGCGCGCGTCCGCCAGCTGCAGGAGCGCCGCTCGCGCGTCGGGAGTTGCAGCCGGGTCCGGCAGGTCAAGGGGGTCCCGTGCGGCCATCCGTTGGAGGACGGCGAAGAGCAGGTCGCCCTTCGAGGCGTAGTGGCGCAGCAGGCCGGCGTGGGTGATTCCCGCGCGCTTGGCCAGTTCCCGCAAAGAGGTCCCGGCGTAGCCGATCTCCCCGAACAGCTCTTCCGCGGTGTCGAGTAGCTGCTCGCGGCGCTGGTCCCCACGGCGGACTCGTCCGTCCTCGGCTCTCCTCACGGGCCTCCCCCTGCTCGATCTCGACCGTATCAGCAGTCCCCACAAATTTTGTTACCGAGTGGTCAGAACAATGTTACCGTTCGGTCAGTTGGCATCGTCGAGAGGACCAGAGATGGCAAAACCTCCGCCGGGCACGGTCACGACCGGGACAGTCGCGGATACCGGTGCCGCGAAACCTCGTCTGAACGTCAAGCTGTCGGTATCGCTCGCGATCAGCAATCTCGGCATGAACCTCGTGTGGGGTGGCGTCCCAGCCGTCCTGGTCCCGCTTCAGCTGCAGGCCATCGATCCGGCCAACAAGGAGATGAACCTGGCCTGGGTGATCACGTGCGGAGCGGTCGTGTCGACGTTCGCCCAGCCGGTGTGGGGCATGCTCTCGGATCGCACCCGCAGTCGATTCGGCCGGCGTTCGGGTCACCTGATCGTCGGGTCGCTGTTGGGGGCTGGAGCGCTCCTGGCGATCGCGATGTCGAGCACGGTGCTGATGATCGCCGTCGCCTGGTGCGTTGTTCAGGCCACGGTCACCGGCGCGAACGGTGTGCTGCTGGCCGTCATCCCCGACCGCGTTCCGCAGGCGGTACGCGGCTTGACCGCGAGCGTGCTCGCTTTCGGGACCATGACCGGGACGCTGGGGGGCCAGATCCTGGCATCGAAGCTGGCCGGAAACGGCGACTTGCTCCCCTACGCCGTCGTCGCGGCCGTTCTCGTGGTGACCGCCTGCGCGTTCGTGCTCCTCAACCCGGACTCGTCGAACATCGACGAACCGCGCCCCCCGCTCTCCCCCTCGGTGCTGATTCGCTCGATGTGGGTGAACCCGCTGAAGTACCCGGACTTCGGCTGGGCTTTCCTCGGTCGGCTGTTCTTGTTGCTCGGCTACCACATGGTCATCGGCTACCTCATCTTCATCCTGCAGGACTACGTGCACCTGGATAAGACCGAAGCCGTCCACTCCGTTCCGCTGATCAGCGGGGCCGGCCTGCTGACGATGCTGCTGTCCTTGACGACGTCGGGATACCTTTCCGACCGAACAGGTCGCCGGAAGCCGTTCGTCATCGCCTCCACCCTCATCATCGGGATCGGGTTGTCGATTCCGCTGGCCTTCCCGAGCCTGACGGGCATGATTCTGTTCGGCGCGATCGCCGGATTCGGTTTCGGCTGCTTCCTCGCCGTGGACGTGGCCATGGTGACCGAGGTCCTTCCCTCCAAGGACGACGCGGCCAAGGATTTCGGCATCGCGAACATCGCCTCCCACGCACCTCAAATCGCCGCCCCGGTTCTGGCCGGGCTCACCGTCGTCAATCTCGGTGGCTACCAGCCCTTGTTCCTCGTGGCACTCGTATTCGCCGTCCTCGGCGCCCTCTGCACGCTGCCGATCAAATCCGTTCGTTAGGAGAACGTGGATGAAACCTTGGAGCAGCCCAGAACTCACCGCCGTCGGCCGTGCCCCCATGCACGCGTTGCGGCACGACGACGGCGAGCACCTCGATCTGTGCGGGGAATGGGCCTTCGAGTTGCTCGCGTCGCCGGAGGAAGCACCGACCGGAGCATGGCGTTCGATTACCGTGCCCGGTACCTGGACGATGCAGCGAACAGGCGACCTCCCCCACTACAGCAACGTGACCATGCCCTTCACCAACCGCCCGCCGACTCCGCCGGCCGGGAATCCGACCGGCGTCTACCGGCGCACGATCACCATCCCGGGAGCATGGGCCGACAAGCGCGTGATCTTGCACGTCGGAGCGGCCACGAGCGTGCTGATGGTCCGCGTCAACGGTCGCGAAGTCGGGATCAGCAAGGACAGCCACCTCGCGGCCGAGTTCGACGTCAGCGATTTCGTCGAGGTCGGGGCGAACGAGCTGATCCTCACCGTGGTGAAGTGGTCGGACGCCAGCTTCATCGAGGACCAGGACCAGTGGTGGCACGGCGGCATCACCCGCGAGGTGTACCTGTTCGCCACCCCGCGGACCTACCTCGCGGATGTTGGCGTCATCGCCGACTACGACCCCGAGACCGGGGCGGGGAAGCTCTCCATCACCGCCGAGATCGGGACTCCTGACGCCACGGCTGAGGCATTGTCCGTTCGCGTTCGGGGCATCGGCCTGGACCTGCAATCCGACGTACCGCCCCAGCAGCTCCGCACAATTCCGAAGCTCCACGACTTACCCCCGGCACTCAAGGGTGTCGACCTGTTCGGGCTGCGCAGCGCACGCGCCGCAGGCGTCGAGTTCCCCCGGGAAGTTCTTGCCGCGGCCGGCGCCATCCTCGCCAAGATGTTCCCGCCCGCCGGCGGCCGCGTGCACCTCGAAGCCAAGATCCCCGCAGTGACTCCGTGGAACGCCGAATCCCCGGCACTGCACACCATCACGATCGAGCTGGTCGCGGAGGGAGGCCGAGTCGTCGATTCGACCACCCTTCGCGTAGGGTTCCGCCGCGTCGAGATCATCGGTCGCGATCTGCTGGTCAACGGCGCGAGGATCTGGGTCCAAGGCGTCAACCGGCACGACTTCGACCCGCGCACAGGGTGCACCGTCACTCGTGATCAGCTCAAGGCCGAACTGCAGCTGCTCAAGCGGTTCAACTTCAACGCGATCCGGGCCTCGCACTACCCGAACCACCCCGATCTGCTCGATCTCGCCGACGAGTACGGCTTCTACGTCTTCGACGAGGCCAACATCGAGGGCCACGCCTACGCGTCCGCACTCTGCGACGACCCGCGCTACCTCACCGCCTTCGTCGACCGGGTCTCCCGCATGGTCATCCGCGACAGGAACCACCCGAGCGTGATCGCCTGGTCCCTCGGCAACGAGACTGCCACCGGCGCAAATCAGGAAGCGTGCGCCTCCTGGGTCCGCCGCTACGACCCCACCCGGCCGCTGCACTACGAAGGCGCGATCAACACGAACTGGTTCACCGGGCACAACCAATCCGACATCGTCTGCCCGATGTACCCGACGATCGAAGCACTGGAAGCCTTCTCCGCCGATCCGCGTGCCGACCGCCCGCTGATCATGTGCGAGTACCACCACGCCATGGGCAACTCGAACGGATCCGCCGACGACTACTGGCGCACGATTCGTTCGAAGCCAGGCCTGCAGGGCGGCTTCGTGTGGGAGTTGTGGGATCACGGTCTCGACCCGGACCACGATGGCCGGTACCGCTACGGCGGCGACTTCGGCGACCAGCCGAACGACGGCAACTTCTGCATCGACGGTCTTCTGTTCCCCGACGGTACTCCGCACCCGGCCATGGTGGAGTTCCGCGAAATCTTCTCGCCGGTCGTTGTCACCTCGGATGCGGCAGCAGCGCGCCAGGGCTGGATCGAAGTCCGCAACTCCCGCACCTTCGAGAACATCGGGGACCTCAGCGTTTCGATCTCATCGGTGACAACGCGCGAAGTCGGACCTGGTTTCACCCTGCCGACACCGCGGGTCTTCCCCGGTGAGAGCGCCAAACTCGAACTGCCCCACGCGATCGTGAACGATCTGCAGACCCGCGACGACGTTCTGGCCCTGCGCATGACTGTCACCACCACTAGCCGGACGGCGTGGGCTGCGGCCGGGACCACGCTGTCGGAGCAGCAGGTCGTGATCACGCCGCCAGCCCACGATCTGCCCGGGATGACAACCCGCACGGCGAAAAGCCCGGTAGCGCTCGACCTGGACGACGAAGGCCTGCTGCGGCATCCGCTGCTGTCCTCGGCGCCGCGACTGAGCTTTTGGCGAGCGCTCACCGACAACGATCTCTCCCGCTTCGCACGGGACCGACTCCACTCCACCGGCCTGTCGAACGTCATCCGCACCATCGAGTCGGTCGAGAAGTCCGTCGACGGTACATGGGCAGCGGTGGCGTCCCATTATCGCGGCCAAAACGGGCACATGATCCGACACCGCCAGACGATCACCTTGGAGCCAACGGGTGCCATCCGGTTCGACGAGAAGGTGGTCATACCAGAGGGACTCGAAGACATACCCCGCGTCGGAGTTGTCCTGCATACCCGACCGGGCTTCAGCAAAGCGGAGTGGATCGGCGACGGACCGCACGAGACCTATCCGGACCGCCGGACGTCGGCCCTCGTCGGGCGGTGGCGGGCCGAGGTCTGCGATCTCGCGGTGCCGTACGTGCGTCCGCAGGAGAACGGCGGCAGGAGTCACTGCGTTCTCGCCCGGCTCATCGATGGTGACGGAGTGGAGCTCGCCTTGACCTTCTCCGCCCCCGTCCAACTCAACATCTCGCACAACACCGCGGACGACCTCAAATCGGCCAGCCACGTCTGGGCTCTCGAGGATCGCGACGAAACGATCGTGCACGCCGACATCGCACATCGTGGCATCGGAACCGCATCGGTCGGCCCCGACCTTCCGGCACGCTACCGGGTCGGATCCGGCGAATACTCCTGGAGCTGGTGGCTTCAAGCCACCCACGGGTAGCAAGCGGATCGGCCAAGCCCGCAAAACCGGCAGCTCGTACTTCACCAGCGCCGAACTCGCCGTCGACGGCGGGTGGAGCGTCAAAGACGGAGTCAAAGTGACAACAGCACCGAGAAAGCCGCACATCCTCATCTTCAACCCCGACCAGTGGCGGGGCGACGTACTCGGCCACACCGGCAACCCAGCCGCGGCGACCCCCGTGCTCGATGGACTCGTCGCGACCGACGCCGTGTCGTTCAGCAACACGTTCTGCCAGAACCCGGTGTGCACACCGAGCCGCAGCTCATTCATGACCGGCCAGTACCCACACGTGCGCGGCCACCGCACGATGACGCACATGCTGCAGCCCGACGAACCGATGCTGCTCAGAACGCTGAAGGAGAACGGTTACTTCGTCTGGTGGGGCGGGAAGAACGACGTAGTCCCCGCACAGCACGGCTTCGACGAGTACTGCGACATCAAGTACAACCCGCACGAAGCAGCAGCCCGCGCAGGACATCCGCTCCATCCAATGTGGGCGATCGATCGCCATGAAGAATGGCGCGGTAACCCGGGGTCGGACACGTTCTACTCCTTCCACGTCGGCAAACTGGACACCGCCGAAGGCGAGCACTACCACGATCAGGACTGGGCCAACATCCATGGCGCGATCGAACAGATCCGCGCGTGGGGCAGTGCTCAAGACGACGACCACCAGCCGCTGTGCATCTACCTCCCACTGCAATACCCACATCCCCCTTACGCGGTGGAGGATCCGTGGTTCAGCTCGATCGATCGGACCCTTCTGCCACGCCGGATCCCCGCGCCCGAAACATGGGACGGCAAGCCCAGCATGGTTCGAGGCATCTGGGAACGGCAGCGCATGCAGACGTGGAGCGAGCAACGATGGGATGAGCTGCGGGCGACGTACTACGGAATGTGCGCCCGCGTCGACCACCAATTCGGCCTCGTCCTGGATGCCTTGCGGGACGCGGGAATGTACGACGACACAGCCGTCTTCTTCTTCGCCGACCACGGTGACTTCACCGGCGACTACGGCCTCGTGGAAAAGACGCAGAACACCTTCGAGGACTGCCTGACGCGCGTACCGTTCGTGATCAAACCACCACGCGGAGTCCCGGTGCGGCCGCGCGTGAGCGATGCACTCGTCGAACTGATCGACTTCCCCGCAACCGTCGAGGCGCTGACCGGCATCGAACCCGCCCACACCCATTTCGGTCGATCACTGCTGCCGATACTCGCTGGAAACACCCCGGACACCGCCCACCGCGACGCGGTCTTCTGCGAGGGCGGACGTCGCCACGGCGAGGTCCAAGCAATGGAGCTCGACAGCCCCATGGGGCAGTCCGAGGACGGCATCTACTGGCCGCGCGTCGGACTCCAGCGAAGTGACGGCCCCGAGCACACGAAGGCTGCGATGTGCCGGACACTCACCCACAAATACGTCCGCCGTCTGTACGAACTGGACGAGCTGTACGACCTGGACGCCGATCCCGACGAGCTCCGAAACGTCGCCACCGATCCGGACCACGCGCAAACGCTTGCCGATCTCAAGGAACGGCTCTTGACCTGGTACCTCGACACCGCGGACGCGGTCCCTCGACATGCCGACCGGCGATAGAACGCGTGAAGCGCCTGTTCGGGCAGGAAGGTATGCGCGTAGGTGGACACTCGGCGCGCGGAATGGGTCGCCGCAGATCTCGCTTTGCGGGGAAGTCATCTCGAGTGATTTTAGGTAGCGCCGACCGGGTCTTCGTCGCAGCGTTGGTAGTGGCACCGGCGGTGGCCTGTTCACCGCCACCGCCGGCGGTGGCCCTGCCGCTGCGCGCCGTGGGCGAAGTGGAGCTACCTGGAAGCAGCTCGCGATTCGACTACGCCAGCCTGGATTCGGACCTCGGAGCCGGTGAGGCCGTCGAGGTCGACGTTCGCGCGCACCGCGTGGTGCGTGTGATCCCGAACGTGCCGCAAGTGCACGGTGTGCTCGTCGTTCCAGCGCTTCCTGCTGGAACGAGAACCCTCCGGTGACATCGCGATGTGGCACTGCGCAGCTTCGCCGCACCCGCGCAATGGTCATTCGCCTTCTGCTGCGGTATCGGCGTGGCGCCGCACTTCGGCCTCCACCTCAGCCTTCTTCCCCTGTTCACCAGGAGTCGGTTTCCTGATGTCTGATTGCTGCGGTCCCTCCGCCGGTTCGGAGGAGTGTTCCCGTGGTGTCTGTTTTCCCTGCGTCATGACATCCGCCTCCGGACACGGTGCAACGGTCGGATGCTGGAGCATCCGTCCACCTTTTTTCATTCCCCGTGGCCGGCACGGCAAACGTCGGCGATCGGGTGCGGCCGACGCGCCTCGTGCAACCGGTTGCTTGGCTGGCTGCACCTACCACCGGTGGATTGACTGAACGACCCGACGTGGGCGAAGGTGGTGATCGGTTCGGTCACCCGAAACCACCGGGGCAGCGGAACCGCCTGTACGTCGGCTGCGGGCTGAACTCCCGCGGCCTGGACACCCCTGCCTCGACGCTGCGGGCACACCCACGAGGAGATTCCGCGCGGAGTGGAGGCGGTCCGCCGATTCGGCGCCGACGCCGAATACCTGTCCCTGCTCGACCACAACGCCGAGCCGGTGACGATCGGACAGCTGTTCCCGGCCGGGGTGGACCTGCTGACCGGGCGGCCGTCAGGAACCGCGATCGAGCTGCCCGCGCGGACCCGCTCAACGGCACCCGGCTGAACTCCAGCAACTTCAGCTGGTCGGCGTCGGCGCTGCTGGTGCTGGCGAAGTCGACGCTGCGGTAGCCGCCCCGGCTCCACGACGACGAGTTCGAGGCGGTAGAGCGGTCGCGCAGTGTCCAGCTACAGGTCGATAGGATTACCGCGATGACCTCACAGACGACGCCTTCCATCGATGGCGATATCCCGATCGGCGATCTGCTTGCTCGCGCTGGGGATCTCAAGGGCGAGCTCGTGGCCTTCGCCCAAGGCCCTCGCTTTGCGCGGCGTTTGGAGGCAGTGCTGTCCGAGACGGCCGACCGATACGGCTATCTCGACGAGAGCAGGGCGATCCTCGCCATCGACAGCTTCGCGTTGCAGCACCGCTTGTCCGACGGACGTACTGTGCTTGAGCGGTTCGTCGCGCAGCGGCGGCCGCCGCTGGCGGATGCCGAGCGGGAGATGCTGCTCGGGTGGCGCGACGTCGTCGAGGCGTGTTTCGAGGTTCGCCGGTTCGACGGGGACGCCATCCTTCTGCACAACCTCATCGACGATGTGGTCTACCGCGTCTACTCGAACATGGGACCAAAGGCCTTCGCCGAGCTCCGTGCGGACATGTTCCTCGTCGGACGGATCGTGCCGCTGCACCCCGCGACCGACGCCTGGCTGGTGACTGGGAGCTTCTCCACCTTCCCCAAGTCGGCGCGGCGGCAGATCGCCCAGGCCGCCGCCGGACAGCTCACCGTCCATCCAGAACTGCTCCACCGCAACCCGGCCATGCTCCGGAAAGCCTGGGAGACCCAGGCCGAACACCGCGCGGACTTCATCGACCAGGTCGGCGCCGACATGATCGTGCTGCCACCGGACGAGGCTCAGGAGGCATTGCGCGAGCATTACCGCCGCCAACGGCAGCGGGCGATGACCAACCTCGACGCCAGAACCCTCAAGCGGACGGCGAAAACCGGTCCAGCACCCGAGCAGCTGGCGCAATTGCCCGAGGAACTGCTCGCGGCCGACAGCATCGCACTGATCTACGACGAGGTCGAAGGACTCAACTACTACCGCGACTTCGGCCGCCTGGACGCGTTGTTCGCCAACCCCGGACTGGCCCGCGACCGCACCTACCTCACCCAGCTACGTGAGTACCTGAACGACGACTCGGTCTCACCACTGGCGATCCGCCGGCTCGTACACCGCCATCCCGACGGCGCTGACCCGGTCTTCCGCACCCTGCTGCGCAAACCCGGCTTCTCCTGGGAGCGTGACGGGGAGGAACTGCTCCGCCGCCGCAAGAAAGCCTTCTTCGATCGCGAACCGACCCCCAGCATCTCCACCGTCGGCGAACGTCTCGCCGAACTCCTCCGCGCCTGATGGTGGTGCTTCGGCAGCGCGTGCGCCTGCGACTGCCCAGCGGTCCACTGCGGGCGCGCGGCCTGCTGGAGTGGGCGGTCACGGACGATGAGCCTGCAATCGATCTGTGACCTGACACCCGCGGCGGCACATCCCGACTGTTCGCCGAGGCCGCCGGCGAACCCGGCCGGAGTCGAGCGCCCGGTGAGCGGTTGTCCGGCGCACGCGCGACGGATCATCGCCGGTGCCCCGGCGATGATGGTGCCGTCCCGACCCCTCACCGGGTACGTATCTGCGCAGATCAGAGGCATGTGAGAGGTCAACGCAGTGCCTGCTGCCCTCAGTACAGCTCGATCACGAGCTTGTCGCTCAGGGCTCGGGAGACGCACAACGCGATCTCCGTGCCTGCGGCCTTGTCGGACGCCGAGAGGCACTGGTCGCGGTGATCAGGCGCACCCTCCAGGACTCCGGAGACGCAAGAGCCGCAAATTCCCTCCTCGCACGATTTCGCGACGTCGATCCCGTTTTCGGTGAGGACGGAGAGGATCGACTTTCCCGCGGGAACCCCGAAGACCTCGCCGGTGTCGAGTTCGACCGTGAAGGGCAGGTCGTCGCTGGTGTCGATCTCGTTGGCCGTGAAGTGCTCGGCGTGAACGTTGTGCTCGCCGACGGCCGGGGCGAAGATCGCCGTGACCTGGTCCATGAAGCCTTGCGGTCCGCAGGTGTAGACGTGGCTGGCGGGTGTCAGTCCGGGGACCACCGCGGCGAGCAGGGCGGGGTGGTCGGCGCGAGGTAGTCCGAAGTGGAGGCGCACCCGCTCGCGGAACTCCGCCTGGTTCTCCAGGAGTTCGACGAAGGCCGCCTCGTCCGGGGAACGGGCGAAGTAGTGCAGCTCGAAGTCGGCGGACCGGCCCGCCAGTTCGTAGGCCATGCTCAGCAGCGGCGTGATGCCGATGCCGCCGGCGACGAGGACGTGCCTGTCCGCGTCGCCGGCCACGGTCAGGAGGTTCCGCGGTTCACCGATCTTGAGGTGGTCCCCCGCGGACACGGTGTGCAGCGCCTCCGAACCGCCCCGGGACTCCGGCTCGCGTTTGACCGCGATGAGCAGCGACGACACTTCGCTGGGCGGGCCGCAGAGCGAATACTGCCGGACCAATCCGGTCGGGCCCGCGACGTCGATGTGCGCGCCGGCCTCGTACGGCCCCAGCGGCTCGCCGTCGTCTCGGACCAGTCGCAGCGTGCGGACCTCGGCGGTCTCCTCGGTGATCGCCGCGACCCGGACCAGGATGTTCGTCATCGTCGCTCCCGTCGTCAGCGCAGGTAGAGGCCGCCGTTGGCGTCCCAGCAGGCGCCTGTGACGGTGGCGGCGCCCGGGGAGGCGAGCAGGGCAACCATCTCGGCGATGAAGGCCGGGTCGCCGAGCCGGCCGACCGGAATGTTCGTGAGGTAGTCCTCGAGGTCGTCCTCGCCGACGATCGAGTGCACCATCGGCGTGTCCTGCGGCCCGGGCGAGACCGCGTTGACCGTGACTCCGCGCGGGGCGAGCTCGCGGGCGAATGCCTTTGTCGCGGACAGGATCGCGCCCTTGGACGAGGCGTAGTGGCCGCCGGTCGCGGTGCCGCCGTTCTGCGCTGCCAGCGAGGCCATGTTCACGATTCGGCCGTAGCCCCGTTCCGCCAAGTGGGAGCCGAAGACCTGGCAGGCGTGGAACGTGCCCGAGAAGTTCACCGCCATGACGGAGTCGAGGTCGGCGGGCGTGATCTCCAGCAGCGGTTTGGCCTGGGTCCGGGCCGCGTTGTTGACCAGGACGTGCACCGCGCCGAAATCGGCCAGCACGTCCGCGAGCAGCCGTTCCAGGGCCGCTCGTTCGCTCACGTCGACCGCGTACCCCCTCGCCGTGGTGCCCGAGCCGTCGAGTTCTTCCGCGAGGATCGCCGCGGCGGAGCCGTCGAGGTCGGCGATCGCGATGCGGTAGCCGTTCGCGTGCAGCCGGCGCACGATGGCCGCGCCGAGCCCGTTGCCACCACCGGTGACGACCGCGACCTGCCCGGCGGTCACAGCAGGAATCCCGTAGCGGGAACGGCAGCTTCGCTGTCCACGAGCCGCACCACCTTCAGCGCGATCCGGTCGGCCGCCGGGCCGTCGGTCGAGAGGCGGATCCGGTGCTCCAGGTCGGCGGCCCAGATGTCGTGATCACCGCGCTTGTAGGCGACGAGCACTTGCGCCGAGCGCAGCACGACTTCCTCGTCGGAGACCGATTCCGGCACGAACCGCGACACCGTGCGCACCGTGCGAGCGGCGTCCACGGCCGCGATCGCGTAGCCCTCGGTCATCCGGGTCACGCGCATCTGCCGCATCCGGGCGTCGTCGTAGACCATGTTGAGCGTGTTGGCGAAGTCCTCGGTGTCCGGCTCGATCGGGATGACGTAAATCCCGTCCTCGGCGAACAGTTCGTTCCAGTCCTGGTACTCCTTGCGGTCGAGCAGGTCGGCCTCGCGCCAAACCAGGTCGATCGCCCGGGCCACCCGCGGATCGGTCGTCGGGATCAGGGCGAGCGTGGGCGTCGCGTCAGTCATCGCTCATCATCTGCTTCCACTGGTCGTAGGCCGCGCGCATGCCGGTCTCATCGGTGACGTGGGAGGTGGGCCAGCCTTCCGGGCTCGGTTTCTCCCGGGAGAGGCCGCGATTGACCATGATCGGCATCTCGGGGGCGCCCTGCGCGCCGCGCTGGACGCGGTCCCAGCCCTCGGCGTCGTCCGGGGTGCCGAAGCCGAACGGGCCCTGGAAGTGCTCGTGGATGCGCAGTCTTTCCCGGTTGACGATGTCCACTTCGGACGGTCCGTCCGGGCCGATGGCGATGTGCTCGATCACCGTCTCGTCCACCGCGACCGGGCGCAGCACGCGGAAGAACGCCGCCGACATCGACACGTTCGGGAAGAGGTTCAGGTTGAAGCCGGTGCCGTGCATGGCGCGGATCAGCTTGCGCACCTGGGCCGCGTCGAGGGTCTTCGACAGCTCCTCGACGAGGTGGCCGAACCGGGCCTGCAGCGGCTCGCTGCCGTCGTCCGCGTCGAGATCGGAGTGCCCGGGCACCATCTGCATCACGCTGTGGCCCTGGCCGAGGTCGTGGGTGATGGCCTCGGGGTCGGTCATGAACGACATCATGTCGGCGGTCTCGGCATCCACCGACGCCATCCACGACCGGTGCACGATCGGGAAGTGGTAGCCGTCGGTGGTGTTCTCCAGCTGGATCTTCCAGTTGCCCTTGAACCTGAACTGGTGCTTGCCGAGCACCTTGATCGGGTAACCGCCGCCCTGCTTCATGAACCGGTCGATCCACAGCCTGGCGTCGCCGAGGAACTCATCGAGCGGCTCGATGCCGTCGTCGAAGGTCGCGAACACCATGCCGCCGTAGGACTCGGTGCGCAGCTTCTTCAGCGACAGCTCGGTCTTGTCGACGACGCCTTCGTAGCCGTCGGGGTAGGGAATGCCGCGCAACTTCCCGTCCAGTCCGTAGGACCAGGCGTGGTACGGGCAGGTGAAGCCGTTGGCCTGCCCCTTCGGCTTCTCGCACAGGCTCGCGCCGCGATGGCGGCACCGGTTGAGCAACGTGTGGATGTCGCCCTTGCGGTCGCGGGTCACGATCACCGGCTGGCGGCCGACGTAGGTCGACTTGAAGCTGCCCGGCTTCGGCACCTCGCTTTCGTGCGCGACCCAGACCCAGGTGCGCTCGAAGATCCGGGCCATCTCCTGCTCGAAGATCTGGGGGTCGGTGTAGAGGCGGCCGGCGACGCGATCGCCGGAGACCAGGTCGGCGGGCGCGACGTCGAAGACGTTCTCGGTCATGGGTCTGAAACCTTTCCGGGGATCAGTCGGGAAGCTCGACGTCGTCGCGGATGGTGAGGGCACGGCCGATGCGGGCCTCGATCTTGGCGAACCGCCAGAGCTTGAACTCGCTGCTGCCCACCGGGGTGGTGCGGAAGAGGTTGCAGGCGGCCTTGACCGTGTCCTGGGTGTCGACGTCGGCGAGGATGTAGCAGGTCCACGGCCAGCCGTCGGACGGGCCGACCAGGTGCGAGTCGTCGTCGATGTCGCCGATGAAGCTCACCCCGGGCAGCGCCTTGAGCTGGTCCATCATGGACACGAACGCCTGCCAGACATCACCGGAGGTGATGCCGCCGGAGGGCAGGTCGAAGAAGTTCTGGTTGATGCCGATGCAGAACAGCACGCGAAGCGGCTGCGCGGTCATGCTCGTCTCCTGTCGTCGGTGGTCGGCTCAGCGGAAACCGGGCGTCGTGGGCGGTAGTCCCATGAGGACGGCACCGGCCGCGTCGTACATCGCGGGCCCGAGGAAGGCGTGCTGCTTGGGCACCAGGGCGTCGCCGAGCAACAGCTGCAGCGGATGGTCGCGGTAGATCGGTGCCGTGCCGGAGATCTCGACGAGCCTGCCGACCACCTCCGACGCGGTCCTGGCCAGATGCGCCGAGGTGAGGCGGAGATGCGCGTTCTGCTCGTCGGTGGCGGGATCGCCGGCGACCACGGTCTCCCAGACCTCGTTGCTGAGCTCGTAGAACCACGCCCGGGCCGAACGTAGCGCGGCCTCGGCGGCGGCGACCTCCGCGCGGTAGTAGGGCCGGTCGGCCAGCTTCGGCGCGCCGGTCACGCCGGCGTATCCGCTGCCGACCTCCTTGGCGTGGTCGAGAGCCGCCCGCGCCACACCGGCGCCGACCACGGCCAGAACCTGCGCGGCGTAGGCGATCGCCGGATAGCGGTAGAGCGGTTCGTCCACTGTGGGCTCTCCGCCGCGGATGAACGTCCATTCCCTGGGGACCTCGACGTCGCGGACGACCAGGTCGAACGAGCCGGTGCCGCGCATGCCGGCCACGTCCCAGTTCTGGACGATCTCGACCTGGTCCGGACGCAGCAGCGCGGTCCGCGGCTTGCCGGCGGTGGACTCGTCGCCGGGGATGCCGACGCCGAGGATGTCGGCGCCCATGCAGCCGCTGGCGAACTTCCAGTGTCCGTCGACCCGGAACCCGCGGTCGGTGGGCTCGGCCGCCTGGATCGGGAACAGCCCGCCGGCGAAGGCGACGTCCGGGCCGTCCCGGTAGATCTTCGCCTGCGTTTCCACCGGAAGTGCGGCGAAGTAGATCAGCGCGGAGCCGAAGCTGGCGACCCAGCCGGTGGAACCGTCGACCACGGAGATCCGCTCGATCCGGTCCAGGAACTCCGCCGGCGGCAGCGGCTCGCCGCCGAACTTGGCCGGGGTGGCGGCGCGGTAGAGCCCGGTCTGCTTGAGCCGATCGACGAAGTCCTTCGGCACGTAGCGCTGCTCGCGGAACTCCACCCGCCGCCGCGCGAGCTCTGCGAGAACGTCGTCGAAGGTGACGGCGGCATCCGCGAAACGGGGTGTCGCCCCGGGGGCCGCCTCCTGGGTGTGCACCATTGGTCCTCCTCGTCGTTCCGGCCTGCATCCGACGGTAGGAAGCGGGATTTGCTCGCGGTATTGGTAGTGCCCGGCGTCGGTCTAGGGGATTTCTTCAGCAGTCCACGGCCTCGGACCGAACTACGCTGGCCTCATGCAGGTCGACCCGCGCGCCCCCGAGCTCGCCGCGAACGACTTCGTGGCGATGCTGAACGCCAGCCGGATGTGCGTGCTCATCCACGACGCGGCCACCAAGAACATCTTGTGGGCCAACCCCGCCGCGTGCGAGATGCTCGGCTGGAGCGTCACAGAGCTGCGCCCGCTCAAGGCCAACGACATGAGCAGCTCGGCGCAGCAGTACGACCGGGTGCTCGGACGCGCCTGGCTGCAGGAAGCGGTCGACAAGGGTGCCAGCCGCATCGAATGGCACTACCGCGCCAAGTCGGGCCGGGTGATTCCCAGCGAAGCGGTCGCCGTGCGGGTCGAACTGGCCCAAGGACCCGCGGTGATGGTGCAGTTCCGCGACATCGAACGGGAACAGGAGATCGAGCGCGAACTGCGGCTGACGACGTCCTACATCGACGCGCTGGCGCACCACACCTCGACGATCGCGCTGATGCTCGACGCCACCGGCGCCCTCCGGTTCGCCACCGACACCGCGGTCGCGCTCATCGGCGCACGCCCGACCGAGCCGCTCGGCCCGCTCACGCAGTACGGCCGGCTGTGGTCGGACGGCCGCGCGTCCACTTGGGACGAGGTGGCCGCGCGGGCGGAGCCGGTGACCGCGATCAGGCTCGAAATCCCCCGCGACGCCGGTGAGCCGGTGTGGCTGGAAGGAAGCCTGGAACGCCTGAAGGACACCGACGACGAAGCCCTGCTGATGATCCTGCACGACGTCTCCGACCGCGTGCAGGAGGAGGCTCGCCGGGAACGCGAACTGCACCGGGAGAACTACCTGGCGCGCTACAACGCGATGGGCGACATGGCGATGGCGATCGCCCACGAACTCGGTCAGCCGCTCGCCGCGGCGGGCAACTACCTCGCCGGGGTGCGGGCCCGCAGCCAGACGCTGGGGAACTCGGGCGAGTTGCCGTCCGAGGCCGCTGCGCGGCTGGCTTTCGGGATCGACAGCGCGGAGAAGCAGATCGAACGGGCCAGCACGATCGTCAATGCCGTCCGCGCCTTCGTCGGTCACCTCGAACACGTCAAGCAGGTCGTCGACCTCAACGACGTGGTCGAGCAGTGCCTGCACTTCGTCCGGCTCCGCGCGGCCCCGCTGGGCGTGCAGGTGGCGGTGCGCCGCCATCCGGAACCGGTGGCCGTCCGGTGCGAACGCGTGCTCACCGGGCAGGTCGTGCTCAACCTCTGCTTCAACGCCATCGACGAGATGGCCGCCTGCGACCCCGACCGGCGGCGGATCACCATCACGACGCGCATCGACGACGACGCCGGGGTCCTCACCGTCGACGATCAGGGCCGCGGCCTGCCGCACGACCCTTTCGAGGAATCCTTCACGTCCAAGGAACACGGCAGCGGCGTCGGACTTGCGCTCAGCTACCGGATCATCACGCGCCAGCACGGGACCATTTGGGCGCAGCGCCGCGACGAGGGCGGCTCCCGTTTCGGCTTCACGTTGCCGCTCGCCCGGGAGCACCACCCGCCGGCGTAGGGGAAATCCTCAGGCCGGCCGGTGGAAGTCTCGATATTCCGCCCGTGATCGCGGACGTACCGTCGGAGCGGAGCAAGCCTCCCGCCCGCGTCCGTCACAGGAGGAATCGTGTCAGAGCCGACCCGCACCCAGCGCGAGTTCCGCGCCGCGATGGCGAATCTGTCCGCTGCGGTGAACGTGATCACGACCGACGGCCCGCGCGGCCGGGCCGGGATGACCGTCAGCGCCGCCTGTTCCGTCACCGACTCGCCGCCGACCGTGCTGGTCTGCGTCAACCGGTCCAGCCGTTCGCACGACATCCTCGTGGCCAACGGCCGGATCTGCGTCAACGTGCTCGGCGCCGACCAGGACGACTTGGCGATGCACTTCGCGGGCGCGACCAAGGTCCCCACCGCAGAGCGGTTCGCCGACGGCCCGTGGGACCTCGACGTCGATGGCGTTCCGGTGCTCCGCAACGCGATCGCCTCCGTCATCGGCCGGATCGTGTCCGAACGCACCCTGGGCTCTCATTCGGTGCTGTTCGTCGAGGTCGAGAAGGTCCGCACCAAGCAGGACAGCGGCGCGTTGGTCTACTTCCAGCGCCGGTTCCACAGCCTGGACGCCGCGCCGCTGAGCGCATGAGGAGGAGACCACCCGTGAACCGACCGTCAACCGCCGGCGACACCATGACGCTGACCTGCTACAACGACACCCACGGCTATGGTTGGCGCCACGTCGACCTGTTCGTCCACGACGCCGAGGGACGCGAACTGAACTGGGTCCACTGGCAGGTGCACGCGGACGGCCCGGAAGCGGCCGACACCGTCACCGCAGCGGTCGAGCCGTTGTTGCGGCGGACCTCGGAATGGCGCCACGGCGTCAGCGCGAGCGGCATGGACTACTGGGTGGCCGACGCGGCCTGGGCCGAGGCGTGAGCGCGCCGGTGTGGCGGCCGTGGTCCCTGCGCGAGCTCGCCGGTCAACTCGCCGCCGGAACGACCACCCCCGCCGAAGCGCTCGCTCGCAGCCGTGCCCGCATCGCCGGCACCGAGTCCGATCTGCGCGCGTGGGTGACGCCGGACCCCGTCCCCGATCTCGCCTCCGCCGCAGGTGCGCTCGGCGGCGTGCCGCTCGGCGTGAAGGACATCATCGACGTCGCCGGACTACCGACCCGGTGCGGCTCGGAGTTGCGGGCGCAAGCCCCACCCGCCGAGGCCGACGCGGCGATCGTCGCCGAATGGCGCCGGGCCGGCGCGGTGCCGATCGGCAAGACCGTCACCACCGAATTCGCCTTCTTCGCGCCCGGCCCCACCCGGAACCCGGCCACGCCCGGTCACACCCCTGGCGGCTCGTCGAGCGGGTCCGCCGCCGCGGTCGCGTCCGGCCAGGTGCCGTTGGCGCTCGGATCCCAGACCGCGGGCTCGGTGACCCGGCCGGCGTCCTACTGCGGTGTCGCCTCCCTGGTGATGACCCGCGGCCGGTTCCCCGTGGAAGGGGTCACCGGGCTGAGCCCGAGTCTGGACAGCCACGGCGCGTACGCCGCGACCGCGTCCGATCTGGCGCTGGCCTGGTCGGCGCTCACCGGTGAGCCGGACGGCGGGCTGCTCCCCGGCCGCCCGCCGCGCCTGCTGCTGTGGACCGCCGAGCCACTCGGCGTGGTCGGTCCCGAGATGGCGTCCGCGTTGTCCGGTGCCGCGCGGCGGCTTCGCGCCCGGGGTGCGGTGGTCGACGCCTTCCCGGCGGAAGCGCTGGTTGCCGAGGCGACCGCCGCGCACCCGGTGGTGATGGCTTACGAGGCGGCCCGGGAACGCGCCGCAGAACTGGCTCAGGCATCCCAGCTGAGCCGGCCGCTGGCGCAACTCCTCCAGACCGGAGTGGCCACCCGGGACGACGACTACCAGGCCGCTCTCCAGACGGTGGCCGACGCGGGCGCCCGGGTGTCGGCCGTGCTCGGTCCGTACGACGCGGTGCTGGGTCCGGCCGCCCCGGGGATGGCACCCGCTGGTCTCGCGGCCACCGGTGACCCGGTGCTCAGCAGGGCCTGGCAGGCATTCGGACTGCCCGTGGTGGCGGTGCCGGGGCTGCGCAGCACGACCCGGCTCCCCCTAGGCCTCCAGCTCGTCGGGCCCGCGCGGAACGAGTCCGCGCTCCTCGCGACCGGCTGCTGGGTCGAAGCCGCCCTGCGCCCGTGAATCGACCGCGATGCGCGCCTCCGCGCATCGCGGGTCCGCGGCTCCGCGCATCGCGGGTCCGCGGCTCCGCGCATCGCGGGTCCGCGGCTCCGCGCATCGCGGGTCCGCGGCTCCGCGCATCGCGGGTCCGCAATTTCCATTGAAATCGAACCTTCGATTTCAATGGAAATTGCGGAGGACGGAGTCCAGGCGGCGGCCGTGACTTCCGCGGGGGCCGCCGCCCGCACCGCCACGCGAAACGAGCCTGGGAGCAGGCTTCAGACGGTGATCTGGTGCAGCAGGATGTCCCGCACCAGGGCGCCGAGCGTGTCCGCTTCGGTCTTGGCCTTGATCCGGGCGCGGTGGACGTCCACGGTCTTGACGCTGGTGCCCAGCCGGCGGGCGATGAGCTGGCTGGGCAACCCGTCGATGACCAGCCGAAGCACCTCTCGTTCGCGTTGCGTCAGCACGTCCAGCCGTCGGAGGACGTCACGACGGCAGGTGTGATCGGCGAACCGCCGCTTCGCCTCCAGCAGCTGTTTCTGCACGATCTCCAGCATCTTCTGCGGCTGGTAGGGCTTCTCCAGGAAGTCGACCGCGCCCTGCGACATCGCCCGCACCGACATCGGGATGTCGCCGTGCGCCGAGCAGAAGATGACGGGCGCCGGATAACCCAGCTGCAGCAGTCGCTCCTGCAGCTCGAAGCCGCTGACCCCGGGCATCCGGATGTCGACGATGACCACCGCCGACTCGTCCGGGTCGAACTCGGCCAGGAACGAGCTCGCGTCCGGGTAGCTCAGCGCCTGGATTCCCACGCTTTCGAGCAGGAAGATCAGCGACTGCCGCAGGTCCTCGTCGTCGTCGACGATGTGGACCACGGGGTCCGAGGCTGTCATGACCGCCACCGCCTCCCTTACGGTTTCATCAGCACCGATGTCGACGGGTGGTCGCTCGCCCAGCCGGGTGCCAGCGGCGCGACGAACACGTTCTCGGTGCGCGTACGGGTGATCTTCCAGGTCCCGGAGACCTTTCGGAAGGAGTTGTTCAGGCGGCTCGACCGCAGCAGGGCCTTCCCGTCGGAGAACAGCCACGGCTGCACGTGGATCCACTGGCCGGTCGCCTCGTGCCCGTCGACGTGGATCTGCTCCGAAGTCAGGTAGTGGGCGTTCAGCACCAACGCGGAGGCCCGCTCCTCGCTCCAGAAGCGCTCGAAGTGCGCACGGATCGCCGAGGCGCCCTCGGCCCGCCCGAACTGGCCATCGTAGTACTCGCCCACGCCTTCCCAGACCGCATCGTCGCTGTAGAGCTCCATGATCAGATCGATGCGGTGCGCGTCGTCGCGCACCCCGAACTCCGGGTTCGGCGTGTCGCACAGGAACATGTAGCGGGCCTGGAGGCGGCGAATCTCCGACTCGGCCTCCAGTTCCTCGATCCGCCGCGTCAAGGCGGCGACAGTGGCATCGCTGGTCATGAAACTCCCCACTCCCCGCGGTTCACATGATGATGACGGTATCGGCGAGAACTCCCTGGCAACCGAGTTGCCGCCGCTGGACTCCCACCCCGCCGCAGCAAGCTGCGTGGCCCCGCTATCCCTTCGGCCGTGCGCGCCTCAGGTCGGTTGCCCGGTGGCCGCAGGAAGGTCCGCAGTGCTGCGACCGGTCAGGGCCTTCGTGCGCAGCGCGCCGAACGTGGCCCGGTCGCGGGCCGCCGTTTCACCCCGGGCAGGCGCGGCCAGGGCCACGACGACCGAGACGAGCAGGCTCAGCGGAACCGTTACCAGTGCGGGATTGCTGAACCCGAGGGGCGCGGACGGCCCGTGCACGGCCGGGCTGAGCAAGATGATCGCGACCGACGCCACGAGCCCGACGACCATGCCGGACAGCACCGCGCGGGCGGTCATCCGTCGCCAGTAGATGGTCAGCAACAACGCCGGCAGGTTCGCGCTGGCGGCGACGGCGAACGCCAGCGACGCGAGGAACGCCACGTTCTGCTTCTCCGCCGCCAGAGCGAGGACCACACCGGTCGCGGAGGTCGCGAGCGTCGCGATGCGCGCCGAGGTCAGCTGGCCGCGCGGGCTCACCGCACCCCGCTTGATCACCTGGGTGTAGAGGTCGTGCGCGATCGCCCCGGACATGGCGATCACCAGACCGGACAGCACGGCGAGGATGGTCACGAAGGAGACGGCGGCGACCAGTGCCAGCAGGAGGCCACCGCCCAACGTTTCGGCCAGCTGCGCCACCGCCAGGTTGCCCGCGGGGCTCTGCGCCGTGATCTCGTCGCGCCCGACGAGCTTGGCGGCGCCGTAGCCGATCATCGGGATCATCAGGTAGAAGGCGGTGAACACCCAGATCGCCGTGATCGCCGACGACCGCGCGGCGCGGGCATCCGGCACGGTGAGGAACCGGATCATCACGTGCGGCAGCCCGAGCACCCCGAAAACCAGGCCGAACACCTGGGACAGCTGGTCGAAACCGGCGAGGGCGGAACTGCGGTCCGGCGCGACCGCCGCGGTGCCGAAGGTGTCCAGCGCGTCCTGGAAGACCCCCAGCGGGTTGCCGCCGTAGCGGACCAGGACGAGCACGAACAGCGCGACGGCACAGCCCATCATGAGGGTGGTCTTCACGATCTGGATCCAGCTGGTGGCGAGCATGCCGCCGAGCATCGTGTACACGGTGGTGAGGCCACCGATGAGAAGCACGGCGACGGTGTAGTCCAGGCCGAACAGCAACCGCACGAGCAGGGCTGCTCCGACGAACTGCGACACGAGGTAGAGGGTGCTCACCACCACCGTGCTGGTGGCCATGACGGCCCGGACGTCCCTGCCGCCGAAGCGAGCGGCCAACACGTCGGCCAAGGTGAAACGTCCCAGGTTGCGCAGCGGTTCGGCGACCAGGAGCAGTGCGAGCACGTAAGCGACCGGGACGAACACCGCGAGGTAGAAGCCGTTGAACCCGGTGAGCGCGATCGCCCCGGTGACCCCGAGGAACGACGCCGCCGAGATGTAGTCGCCCGCGATGGCCACACCGTTCTGCCTGCCCGTGAGCTGGCCGCCGGCGACGAAGTGGTCGGCGGCCGACTTGCTTCGCCGCGCCGCGACGTAGGTGATGACCAGGGTGAGCACGACCAGGGCCGTGAAGATCGTGGCGGTGTGGATGTTCACGACCGGCCCTCCCGGACGAGCTCCACGGCCTGGTCGAGCCGCTGTGCCCGCGCGGAGTACCACGCGGCGACGGCGAGTGCGGCGGGGAACTGCGCGAAGGCGTAGATCCAGGCCCAGGTCAGTCCCCCACCGGTCAAGCCGTCGAGCGCGCCGGTGAACTGACCGAGCACCGGCAGCGGGAAGAACACCACGCAGATCAACACGGACAACACGGCCACCAGGCGCATCCGGCGCCGGGCGAGTGCGTCCACCATGGACGGTTCCGGGACGGGCGCACTTGGTGCGGGGGAATGCGAGTGCTCCAACGGCATGGCCGCTCTCCTTCTGGTCGACCGCGGTCGCGCAGCTCCTTCGCGGATCCGCTGCGGATGCGCGGGTGACCGCGCACACAGCCAGCTCGATATCGGAACGCTACGGACCTGGTCGAAGGCGAACAATGCGCGTTTGCCCCCTGGCAGGTGAAGGAATCACACCGGTCCCTGAAGAAATCCCCTACTCGGAGTGTCCATTTAGGACCTAGAGCCCGCCGAACGCGCACACCTGGCGCACTTCGCCGAAGGACGCGTGCCGTTCCGGCATCCGCTGGTGCGAGCCACCGCGTGCCAGAGCGCTCCGTTGACCGTACGAGCCGCACCGGGGGACCCATCGGCGAGAGCCGGGGTCAGGTGATCTCCGGTTGAGGGTTTCCGGCGCATGTGCGTGGAGGATTCGTCGCAGAGTTTCCACTGGGCTTTCAAGGATATGATTCAGGGACATGGCACAGAGCACGCACACCGTGTCCGGGGACTTCGACCTGACGATGGATGAGCTGCGCGTCGTGGCGCGTTACGTGGTCCGGCATGCAGAGGACGTCCTGCCGGTCTTTGAGCAAGCCGTTCCCGACGACCCGCGCCCCCGGGCGGCGATCGACGCGGCCTGGGCGTTCATCAACGGTGCGAACAGGACGAAATTGCAGCGCGTCGCTTCCCTCGACGCTCATCGAGCCGCCCGGTCCGCACCGTCCGAAGCCGCGCGACTGGCCGCGCGATCCGCCGGCGACGCCGCATCGGCCGCATACCTGCACCCCATCGCCCAGGCCAGTCAGATCGGCCACATCCTGCGAGCCTCCGCGAGCGCTGCGCGCATCGGGGAGCTGGAGGCGGGCGGTGACCCCGCGATCGGAGATGCCCTGCTGGAACAGTCGCGGCAGCGTGCGACACCGGCGCTCATCGACGTGCTCCGCCGCTACCCGCCCGCGGCGATCGGCAGAAATCGCGTCGCCCAGCTGATGAGCGCTCTGGATCGTTCCCTGCGCCAGGCGGCTGACCGGCCGCCAGGCCACACCGCTGGGAGTCGCGCCGATGCGCGCAGGAAGGAGCGCGAGGCATGATCCTCCCGAAGGTCCGGGACCCTCGCTTCGTGACGATCCGCCGGGGCGGGACTCTCACCGATGCGGATCACCATCTCCTCGCCCTATGGGCTGCCTCGTGCGCAGAGCACGTCCTCGACCTCTTCGAGTCGGCCCGGCGTGGGGACCCGCGACCGCGCCAGGCGATCGAGCACGCCCGGGCCTGGGTGCGCGGCGAGGTCAAGATGATGCAGGCTCGCGCGGCGGGCGGCCATGCGATGGGGGCAGCCAGAGACCTGCGCGGGGCCGCACGGCATGCCGCGTACGCCGCCGGTCAGGCCGGGGTCGTCGCCCACGTCGCCGCGCACGAGCTCGGCGCGGCCGCCTACGCGATCAAAGCTGCCCGGGCAGCGGCGCCAGAAGGCCTGAGCGAGGCCGCAGGGCGGCTCGAGTGCCAGTGGCAGCGCGATCAGCTCCCGGAGGCGATCCGCGAGCTCGTACTCGATGACCAGAGGTTGCGCAACGATATCTGCTGGTCGGTGTTCGACTGTTGAAGCAAGACCTCGCACGGCCTCGATTGCCGGCCCGGTCGGAGTTCCCGCGCGACAGTTGCGGCGGCCAGGCGAACCGATGGTGAGCGTGGTGCCGAGTTCCTTCGCCGACACCTTCGGCGTCGAGCAGGCGTCGCAGCTCGCGGAGAGCACCGCCCGGTCAAGATGGGCGAGGATGGATTCTGCGTGCTGACGGACTTGGCGGAAGCTCGAAGCCGGCCTCAATACCACCACCGTCGTGGGTAACGCAAATGTGCAATTTACCCCCGACAGGTCTAGCTTCCCCCAAGCGAGGATCTAAGTGACGTTCCATCCTCGCGGTACGTCCTGGACTCCTCCCCCGTCCAGGACGTCAACAGGGCTCGACATGGTGAGTCCTGCGATTGTTCCGCTTGCGCTCCGTCGAGGGCGTAGGGGCGGTGGAACAACGCAACGAGCCGCCCGCGCACCACAGCTGCGCGGGCGGCTCGCCGCGGGGTGAACTCCGCTGATCGTGGTTTCACCTCGGTTGCGGCTCCTGCCTTCGAGAACGCGCTATGGGCAAGCGCCAGAACCGAAATCTCATCAATGCGGTTTCGACGGCTTGCGAGCCGGTCGGTGCGGCTTGTCCCCGCGGGAGCTACGCGCAGGTTTCCACCGCACGGTGGCGATTCCGGGTTGCCGGATCTGCAGCGTCCGGCTCAGCCGCTGAGCGCGGGTTGCGCGCCCACCGCGCTACTTCGTGATTCGCCTTTCTCCGCACCAATTCTCCCAGCAGGAGGTCATCGCCGCGATCAACGAATGGCTACCCGCTCATCGAACGCGCTCTAGGCGTCCGCGCCGAGGTTCACCTCGCTCCGCTGCTCGATGCCCAGGGCTGCGCAGGCGCCGTCCACGGCCACCCGGCGGAGCTCGTCCTGCGGCACGTCGGCGAACTGGATCGTGCAGTCCTGGAGGCCGCCGAACGCGATCACGGCACGGGTGGCCTGCTCCAGCGTGGGTTCGGGGCCGTGCAGCAGCTTCACCATCCGCCCGCGCCAGGCGAGCACGAGGTCGATCAGGCCCAGATCGGCGAGCGTGGTCAGCTCGCGGAGCATGAGCACCATCTCTTCCCGGTGGCGGTAGTGGAAGTCGAAGTAGCCCTCCAACAGGGCGCGGGGCTCGACCTCGTCCAGTGCCTCCTGGCCCGCCAGGAACGCCTCTTCCTCGTCGATGATCGGCTGCACGATGCTGCGGACCAGGTCTTCACGCGAGGAGAAGTGGTAGTAGAGCGCCGGCTTGGTGATGCCCAGCCGGTCGGCGATCTCCTGCAGGCTGGTCCGCTGCACGCCCTGCCGCGCGAAGAGTTCGCGGGCGAGTTCCTGGATCCGCTGCTTGGTGGCCGAGGGACGACGAGGCACGACTCCACCTTATCTGACTTAACGGTAGGTAGAAATCGATGTACGCTTACTTACCGTTAAGTCAGGAGGGGTCACCATGCGGATTCTGATCTCCGGCGCCAGCGTCGCCGGTCCGGTGCTGGCGTACTGGCTCACCAGGCACGGGTTCTCCGTCACCGTCGTCGAGCGCGCGCCGGCTCTGCGCAAGACCGGCGGTCACGCGGTCGACCTGTTCCGGCCCGCGATGGACATCTCGGAGAGGATGGGCGTGCTTTCGCGCATCGAGGAGCGGGCCACCGGCACCAGCCGGATGACCCTCCACCCGGAGGGCGCCCGGCGTGCCGTCGGGGTGGATCTCGCCAAGATCTTCAGCGCGACCTCCGAGCGGCATGTCGAGATCATGCGCGACGACCTGAGCGAGATCTACAACGACGCCGCGCGAGACGACGTCGAGTACCTGCTCGGCGAGTCGATCACCGCGATCTCGCCCGACGGCGAGGTGCGGTTCGAGAATGCCGCACCGCGCCGCTTCGACCTCGTCGTCGGCGCGGACGGTCTGCATTCCAACGTGCGCAGGCTCGCCTTCGGCGACGAGTCCCGCTTCAGCGCCTCCGCCGGGGCCTACTTCGGTGTGCTGACCCTGCCCAATGCGCCCGGTCTCGACGGCGAGCTCCGCATCCACGTCGGCGTCGGCCGCACCGCCGGCACGTACGGCGCACGACACCTCGGTGACGCACGGGCGTTGTTGTTGTTCCGGAGCGAGCGCGAGCTCGATTACCACCACCACGACGTGCCCCGGCAGAAGGAGCTGCTGCGCGGTGCGTTCGACGGCTTCCACCCCCAGGTGGACCGCTGGCTGGACGAACTCGACCGCACCCCGGCGTTCTACTTCGACTCGATCACCCAGATCCGCATGGACACCTGGTCGCGGGGAAGGGTGACGCTCGTCGGCGACGCGGGCTACTGCCCCGGCCCGGTCGTCGGCGGCAGCACCAGCCTGGCCGTCGTCGGCGCCTACGTCCTCGCCGGGGAGCTGGCGCGGGCGGGCGGCGATCACGAACGCGCCTTCCCCGCCTACGAGCGCGCGATGGCGGAGCACGTGCGCGGCAGCCGCGCGGCAGCGCTGAGCGCGGCGAAGACCCTGGTCCCCACGTCCCGCCTCGGCGTGCGGGGACTGGTCCAGGGCGCCCGCCTGGTCTCCGCCCTGCCCGCGGGTCCCAGCCGCGCCCTCCTCCGCCTCACCACCAAGAACGCACGCGTCCACAACTCCATGACCGTCGACGACTACCCGATGTCGCCCACCGTGCCGGGACGCGGCTAGCGCGCTTCTGGCCCATTGGGCGATCGCTCGCATCCCAAGTGCAGCAAGGAGAAACGTGCACTTCGCCGACTATTCGGCGAAGTGCCACCGGCCCCGTCACGCGGGCCGGCGCACTGCCGCGGTGGCCTGCGACTCGGGCAGCCAGGCGCGGTAGCGGCGCAGTGCCCTTCGCTGCTGGAGTTGCTCGCAGGCCAGGGCGTACGCCGGGTGGGTGCCGGGCGTGGGTTTGGTTCCGCGGGCGATTCGGCGCATCGCCATGCCGGCCGTCGAGGCGAGGGCCTTGTCCGACCAGGTCACCGGCCGCAGCTGCCGGTCGGCCTCGCGGCCGTCCCGCCAGCGGCCGGGCAGATCCGGCGTGACGGCGAGGGCGGTGCCCATCCCGACGAGCGCCACGCCGCTGGCGAGGACCTTTTCGGCGGTCAGCCGAGTTGAACACCGCCGCGCAGCGCACGGCGACGTCCTCCGAATCGCCGCGCAGCGGGCTGCGGCTCGCGGTCGGCATGCATCGGCGGAGCGGTCTCTAGGGCACGTCGAAGGCCAGTAGCACGTTGCCGTGGTCGCTGGGGTACATCGGGTAATACCCGGCCTGGACGTAGAGCGTTCCGTTGGCGACGACCGCGCCACCATTGCCGGAGACCGAGCCTCCGCGTCCGATCAACCCGTTGGCGCCGACGAAATCCCGGACGGTGTCGTACTCCCACAGCACTTCGCCCGTGCCTGCCGCGTACACCCGCATCTTGCCGTCGGTGCTGCCTTCGTAGACGAGTCCCGGGCTGGACGTGACCGCTGGCGTGTGCGCCAGCACGCACTGGTCGGGATACGCCGCCGCGCCGCCCCAATCGCAGCCGTTGGCCGGGTTGGGCGTTGTCCACACGACCTCTCCGGTGGCCGGGTCCAGGGCGTTCAGGGTGCCGGGTTCGGCGAAATAGGTTGCCACGTAGAGGTTTTGGCCATCGTAGCTGCTTCCCCACTGGATGCCGGTGGCCCCGCCGAGCGGCGAGGGGACCGACAACTGCCGCCGCCAGCGCACCTCACCGGTCTGCGCGTCGAAGGCGTGGTAGACGCCGCTCTTCTGGCCGACTCCCACCAGCATCCGCCCCTGCACCGGGAAGAGGTTCGGCGCCGCGCCCAGGTCGAAGTCCAGTGCCGTGTTGTCCTTCAGGCCGGGGCAGTAGCCCTCCGAATCGGGGACGTTGCACAGATCCCGCCAACTGTCCGCGTCGGTGACCTGCTGCTTCCACCGCAGTTCGCCGTCGAAGGCGTCCAATGCGAGCAGCGTGTCGAAGTCGCCGCCGTTCCCCGAGTAGTTCTGCCCGGTGCCCACGTACAGCGTGCCGGTCGTCTCGTCGATCACCGGCGAACCCCACACACCCGCCCCGGAGGGCTCGTAACGAGTCGCGCCGCTGGGCCAGGTTCCGACGGCCTTCGGTTCGGGAACGGTGTGGTAGCGCCACATCAGCGCCCCGGTCGCGGCGTCGAGCGAGTCGATGTGCCCGCGGAAGGTGCAGCACGGGTAATCCGGGCCGACGCCGTGCTCGGCGCTGGCGGCACCGAGGTAGATCCGGCCCTGGTAGTACAGCGGCGAACCGGTGTGCCAACCGCGCGGGTGGTCTTCGGTGTCCACCGCCCAGATCAGCTTCCCGGTGTGCTGGTCCAGCGCGTACACGTAGCCCCGGCTGTCGCCGAAGAAGACCTTGCCCTCGGCGACGGCCGGTCCGGTCGCCCCGTTGAACGCGACCCCGTCCACCGGACCCGGGGCCACCGAGGTCAGGTCGAACCGCCACCTCAGCTTTCCGCTGCGGGCGTCGACCGCGTAGAACTGCTGGTCCGGCCCGCCGAAGAACACATCATCGCCGACCACGGCGGGCTGGCTCTTCACCCACGCCTCGGTTTTCGGATACGCGAACGCCCACTTGAGCTTCAGCCCACCGACGGTGTCCGGCGTGATCCGGTGCTCCGCGCGGCTGAACCGCGACCCGGCGAGATCGCCCTGCCAGCTCGGCCAGTCTCCTCGACCGCTACCCGAATCCTCGCTCGCCGTGGCGCTCGCCGTGCTGCCGACAACCACGGCAGCGCACAACACGACCAGCCATCCGGGCGCCCGGCGCATAGGAACCACTCCCCTGGATCGCGACGTCCCGCCAAGCCTGGCAGCAGCGCCGGATCCCGTCGATCCGCCGCAGGAACCTGATCACCGGGCCGACGCCCCCGCCAAGTGGCCGCAACCGTTGCGGGGAAACGGTGGCACGCTTGGGCACCGACACTGTCGATCAGCCCTCGGTCAACTCCCGTCCGGTTCGCCTTTCCCTCGACGGAACTCCTGGATGTCACTCAGCAGTCCCAGAGCACGCCCTGATCCCCCGCGCGCGGCTGCGGTTGCTGATGCGGACGCGCAACGTGGCCGTCCCCGGCCGCAACGCGACGGTCGCGGAGAACGAGCGGCTGGACATCGCTGCTACTCGTAGTCCTCGGTGAGCAGGAAGTCTGGTTTGCCTTCTCGCCATCCTGGGACGTTCATCGAGTTCAGGACGGAGATCAGCTTCTTCTCCTCGTAGATGAAGTGCGTTTCCATGATTGCCGACAGGCCCTCCAGCTCCGCGCGCACGTTCGCCGCGGTCGCCGGGTCCGGGGTCTCCGGGAGGTTTCCGAGCAGCTTCTCCAGGTTGCCCAGGATCCAGTCGATCCGGTTGTGGTCCGTCTTCAGCTCCGAGATCACCTTGCGGAGTTCGGGGTGCTCGTCGGCGATCACCGGGAACGCGCCGCGGTCCTCGCCGGTGTGGTGGCGGGTGAGGGCCGAGCAGAAGGAGAGGCAGTGGGCCCGCAGGTCGCGGGACGGCAGGCCCTTGCCGTCGAAGTAGTCGTCGACGTCGTCCCGGAGGTCCTCCAGTTGCTCGCGCAGCCAGATGTGCACCTCGATCAACTGGTAGCCGAAGGCGGTGAGGCGGCTGTGCGCCTCGGAACTCCCAGCCATGCTCCTCCTCGGATCGGACGTCTCCCCGTTGCCCCAGCGGGCGGCCCCTGGACGAACGATAGCGATCTTGCTCGTGCCGGTCTGGAGCCGAGCGCAGTCAGCCGGTGGGGTCGAGCGGCGTCGCCGTGTCCGCATCCTGGTACCTCCGGATCGTCGGGTCGATCACCTGCTGGAAAATCGCCTCATGTTGTACGGGCGCGCGGTGGAGCAGGCCGCTATCGACGAGCTGACCAGCGCGGCTCGGGGCGGCACCGGCCGGGCTCTGGTCCTGCGCGGCGAGGCCGGCGCCGGGAAGTCGGCCTTGCTGGACTACGCGGCCGCTGCGCCGATGCGCGTGCTCCGGGCCACCGGGGCCGAGCCGGAGGCCGATCTGGCCTTCGCCGCCCTGCACCAGCTGCTGCTTCCGGTGACCGATCTGCTGGATGCCTTGCCCGAGCCGCAGCGCGATGCCGTCCGGGGCGCGCTGGGACTGGCGGCTCCGCCCGCGGAGGACGCGCGGTTCCTCGTCTCCGCCGGAGTTCTCTCGCTGCTGGCCGAGGCCGCCGCCGACAGTGGCCTGCTCTGCCTCATCGACGACTTCCAGTGGTTCGACCGGGCGTCGGCCGACGCGATCCTCTTCGCGGTCCGGCGGCTGCGCACCCACGGCGTGGCGGTGCTGATCGCCGTCCGCGACAGCGCTGGACCGGTCGTGCGCGACATCCCCGAACTGCGCGTCGGCGGCCTCGACGCGAAGAGCTCCGGCGAGCTGCTCGCCGGGTGTTCCGCCGCTGTTCCCCCGGCGGCCGTGGAAGAGCGCCTGGTCGCGTTGACCGGCGGCAATCCGCTGGCGCTTCGGGAGGTGGCCGGGGCGCTGACGCCCGACCAGCTCGCCGGGCGGGTGCCGCTCCCCGATCCGCTGCCGGTCGGCGCCGGGGTCGAGCTGTTCGGCAGCCAGGTGGCGGAACTGCCCGAGTCGACGCGGCTCGTGCTCCTGGTCGCGGCCGCCGAAGGTTCCGGCGAGCTCGGCTGGGTGCTCGGTGCGGCGGCCCGGCTCGGCAACGACTCGACGGCCGCGCTGGAGGCGGCCGAGACCGCCGGGCTGATCACCGTCGAGGGCTCATCGGTCCGGTTCCGGCATCCGCTCGTCCGGTCCGCCGTGTACGCGGCGGCGACCTTCGCGCAGCGGCAGGCCGTGCACGCGGCGCTTGCGGAGGCGCTGGCGGAGGCCGGGGAGCTCGATCGGCAGGCTTGGCACCGGGCCACCGCGACGGCCGGGCGGGACGCGCAGGTCGCCGACCGGCTCGCCGAGGCAGGCGAAAGGGCGAGGGCGCGTGGCGGTTTCGCCGACGCGGCGGCCGCGCTGGCGCGGTCGGCGGAGCTCACGCCCGAACCTCCGGTGCGGGCCCGGCGGCTCACCGATGCGGCGACGGCGGCCTGGCTGGGCGGGCTGCCGGGGCGGGCGGAGAGCTGCCTGGCCGAAGCTCGCGAGCTGACCGACGACCCGCGCCTGCTCGCCGAACTCGCGCAGCTGCACGGCCGTTTCGAGCTCAGCTCGGGCGATGCCGCCGCGGCGCAGCGCGTGTTCACCGACGGCGCGCAGCGTGCCAAGGACGCCGATCCCGCCCGCGCTCTTCAGATGCTCGGCGATGCCGCCGAGGCCGCTGCCAACGTCGGTGACGTCGCCGCGACCGTGCAGATCGGCCGGTTCGCGGAGTCCTATCAGGACACCGATCCGTTCTTGCGGGCCATCCTCGTCGGCGTGGCGGCGATGCACACCGGCGACGCCGAGCGGGGCGTGCCGCTGCTGCGCGGCGCGCTCGCGGGCGCCGACGGGCTCGGCCGCGCGGACCGGCTGTTGTGGGCCTCCGTCGCGGCCGGTGAGCTGGGCGAGATCGACAGCGCGGCCGAGTACATCATCCGCGCCGGGCAGGTGGCCCGCGTCTCCGGCATGACCGGGCAGCTGCCGGTGGTCCTGGAGTTCGTGGCCCGGGCCGAGCGCATCAGCGGCCGCTTCGCCCTCGGCGCCGCGATCTCCGAGGAAGGGCTCGCGCTCGCGCGCGACGCCGGGTACACCAACTCCACCGCCGGTCACCTGGCCAACCTCGCGGTGGTCGCGGCCGTCCGGGGCCGGGAAGCCGACTGCGAGCGCTACGCCCGGGAGGCCCTGGCCATCGCGATCCCGCACCGGGCCGGGCTGCACGCGAGCGTCGCGGCCTACGCCCTGGGACTCCTCGACCTCGGTCTGGGGCGTTTCGCGGCGGCGCACGGCCGTTTCGAGTCGATGGCGGGCGCCGGGCCTGGGGCGGGGCATCCGGTCACGACCCTGCGCTCGACTCCTGACCGCGTCGAGGCCGCGATCGGTTGCGGCGAGCCGGCTGCCGCGCGCACCGCGCTGGAGGCGTACGAGCGCTGGATGGCGAACGCGCGCACTTCGGAGTCGCAGGCGCTGCTCGCCCGCTGCCGTGCGCTCGTCACCGAGGGCGCTGACGAGGGACTTCCGCTGTACGAGGAGGCGCTGCGCCTGCACGCGGGGGACGGCGGTTCGCCGTTCGAGGAGGCCCGGACCTCGCTCCTCTACGGGGAACGCCTGCGCCGCGCGCATCGGGGAGGCGATGCGCGCTTGCCGCTGCGCACCGCGCTGGAGACCTTCCAGCGGCTCGGCGCCGAACCGTGGGCAGTTCGCGCGCACGGTGAGCTGCGCGCCGCCGGCGAGTCCGCTGCCCGGCACGAGTCCGACGCTCTGAGCACGCTCACACCGCAGGAGCTGCGCATCGCGCGGTTGGTCGCGGACGGCGTGTCCAACAAGGAGGTGGCGGCCCGCCTCTTCCTGAGCCCGCGGACCGTCGAGTACCACCTCTACAAGGTCTACCCGAAGCTCGGCGTCGCCTCTCGCACGGAGCTATCTCGCCTGGTCAACGCCGCCCGGTGAGCCGATCCCGGTACTGGCCGGCACGTGCCCAGTGGTCCTACGGATGGCACCGGTGGCGCGCTGGACCAAGCTTCTCCTCACCGAGAACGCGAAGGAGCTGCGCATGACCGAACGCATGATCACCAACGGGAGCGTCGAGCTGTGGACCGAGGAGTTCGGCGATCCGGGCCACCCGCCGGTGCTGCTGGTGATGGGCTCGATGTCGCAGGGCGTGCTCTGGCCGGACGGGCTCGTCGGCCGGCTCACCGCGGCGGGGCGCCGGGTCATCCGCTACGACCACCGCGACACCGGGAAGTCCAGCGCCATCGACTTCGAGGCCGATCCCTACACCTGGGCCGACATCAAGGACGACGTCCTGGCGGTGCTCGACGCGTATGGGATCGACCGGGCGCACATCGTCGGTCATTCCGCCGGTGGGCTGCTCGGCCAGTGGATCGCGGCCGAGCAGCCGGAGCGGGTGCTGTCCCTCACCGTGATCGGGTCCTCGCCGCTCGGCCGCGGGGAAGGCGTCACGCTGGTGCGCGCCCTGATGGGCGAGGACCCGCAACCGGGCGAGCTCCCCCGCCCCACCCGGGAGTTCGTCGAGCACTTCGGCAAGGCCGCGGTGAACCCGCCCGCGCCCGACCGGCGGTCGCAGATCGACTTCGCGATCGAGACCGCGCGGGTGCTGCACGGCCCGGCGATCCCGTTCGACGAGGACGAGCAGCGGCGGTTGGAGGAGCGCATCTTCGACCGGGACCGCGATCCCGCGACGGTCGCCAACCACCGGCTAGCCGCGATGACCGATTCCGCCTTCGAACCTGTCGGCGCGCTCGCCCGGATCGAGGCCCCGACGCTGGTCATCGAGGGCACCCACGAACCGGTGAAGCCGGGCCACGGCGCGCTGATCGCCGAGGAGATCCTGGGCGCCGAGCTGCTGCTGGTCGAGGGCATGGGCCACACGTTGCCGTCGCAGGTGCACGAATTCCTCGCCCGGGCGATCCTCTCGCACACCTCCTGATCGCGACGCGTGGCGGCTCGAATCCGCCAGCTGGGAACGATTTTCATGCTCTCGGATGATTGAAGCGGGCCGGGTGGTGCTCAAGGATGAGTACCACCCGACCTCTCCTGCCCGATCCGGGCAAGAACGCAAAAAACAATCGCAATCGCCGTCGTGCGTTAGGAGAATTCCCAGATGTCCACGGGAGAATTGCCCCGGGTGCCCGGGGTCGTTCAGCAATCGTCGTTCGACGTGGGCATGCGGCTGGTGCAGCGGCACGGCGAACTCGAAGGCCGGCCGGCGGAGTTCGACCTGATCGGGCTCCGATGGGATCTGCTGCCGGGGGTCTTCGCGCCGATCCACACCGCGTCCACCGAGCTGTTCGCCCGATGGCTGCCTTACCCGAACGGCGGCAGTTTCCTCGAAGTCGGTTGCGGCACAGGGGTGATCGCGGTGAACGCGGCCTTGCGCGGCTGCGTCTCGGTGTCCGCAGTGGACATCGTCCCGGCGGCGGTGCGCAACACCGAGCTGAACGCCGCCCGCCACGGAGTGGCGGACCGGGTCCGGGTGCTCGGCGGCGACATCTTCGACGCCTTGAACCCCGACGAGCGCTTCGACGTGGTGTTCTGGAACTCCAATGTGGTCCCGGCCCCGGCGGACTTCGACTACACCATTCCCACGCAGCGGGCGATCTTCGACGCCGGCTACGCCGCGCACGACCGCTACCTCCGGGAAGGACTGGCGCGGCTGACCGAGAAAGGGCGGCTGTTCCTGGGCTTCAACAGCCTCGGTGACATCGCCCGGCTGCGAGCCCTCGCGTCGCTGATGGGCCTGCGCGCCACCGAGATGCAGCGGGCGACGAACCGGGCCGGGAACGCCCCGGTCACCTTCCAGCTCCTGGAGATCACCGCCGCGAACGGGCTATGACCGCGCCGCCGCGGCTTCGCGCAGCGCGGCGCGGTCGAGCTTGCCCATCCCGATCAGCGGCATCGCGTCGACGAGCTCCAGCCGCTCCGGCATCTTGTACCGGGCCACTCCGCGGGATTCCAGGTGCAGGCGCACCTCCCGCAGTTCCGGGACCACGTCGCCGACCGGCACCACGTAGAGGCACACGATCTCGCCGTGCATCGGGTGCGGGCCGGCGACGGCCGCGACCTCGGCGACGTTGTCCAGCTCCCGGACGAGCTGTTCCAGCTCCTCGGCGCAGATCTTCTCGCCGCCGCGGTTGATCACGTTCTTGATCCGCCCGACGACCTGGAGATCACCGCCCGGAAGCTGCCGGACGAGGTCGCCGGTCCGGTAGAAACCGTCTGCGGTGAAAGCGTTTTCGGTGGCCGTCGGGTCCCGGTAGTAGCCGCCGATCGTCGCCGGGCCTCGTGTCAGCAGCTGCCCGGGCTGCCCGGGCGGAACGGGTGCGCCCCCGTCGTCGACGACCAGCACCTCCTCTGCGACCGAGACCGGCCGACCCTGCGTGGAGGACACCACGTCCGCCGGATCGTCGAGCCTGGTCGCGTTGATCAAGCCTTCCGTCATGCCGTAGACCTGCTGCACGACGGGCCCCAGCACCGAACGCGCCCGCTCCGCCGCATCGGGTTCCAGCTTGGCGCCCCCGATCTGGGCCGCGACGAGACTTGAGGTGTCGAAGCGCTCCCCGTCGAGCACCGCCAACCACTGACCGAGCAAACCCGGCACCGCAGCGAAATGGGTCACCCGCTCCTGCTCGATCAGGCGCAGCGCACGGCGCGGGTGCTCCGCGCTGTCGAGCACGACCGTCCCGCCGGCGGTGAGGACGCCCAGAATTCCCGGGCAGGACAAGGCGAATCCGTGCGCGACGGGCATGACCGCGAGGTACACGGTGCTCGCGTCGATCCGGGTCACCGCCGAGGTGGTCCGGATGATGTGGCCGAGGGACTCGTGCGTGCGGGCGATCACCTTGGGCGGCCCGGAAGTCCCGCTGGAGAGCAGCAGCACAGCAGCGTCCTGCGGCCGTGGCCGGTCGATGGGTGCCGCGTCGCAGCCGGAAGTGCTTGGCCTGCACAGTTCGGACAGGTCGACGATGTCGCTTCCGGACGGCGGTTCTTCGCCCGTGAGCAGCAGCATCTCCAGGTTCGGGTGCCTGGGGCGGAGTTCTCGGACCATCGCGAGGTGGTCGAAGCGCCGCGTCCGGTGTGGCAGGGCCATTGCGCGGCTGCCGGTCAACTTCAGGATGCGCTCGACCTCGTACGACCGCAGCGTCGGGAGGAGGAGCATCGGCAGCGCGCCGATCCGCAGCAGGGCGAGCAGGAGTACGACGAACTCGATGCCGTTGGGCAGTTGCACCGCAACCGTGTCGCCGCGCCGCAAAGCTCGCGCCGAGAGCCCTCCGGCCGCGCGATCGACGGCGGCGGCCAGCTCCCCGTACGTCATCCGCCGGTCGCCGGACACCAACGCGCACTTGTGCGGAAGGCCTTTCCCGTGGCGCAGAACGAGTTCGTGCACGGTCTCGGGCCGCCACCACCCGGACTCGCGGTAGCTTCGTGCGCGTTCTTCCGGGATGCCGGGCACTTCAACGCCCTTCGATGAGGACGTCGAGGTCGGCCACGGAGAAGTCCGTCGCGCTCCACAGGTCGATCCGCACGCCGAACCGGCGCTCCAGCTCCAGTTCGAGCGCGGTGATCTCGGTGGAGTCGAGGCCCAGATCGGCTTGCAGCCGCGTGTCCGCCTGGATCTCCTCGTCCACCACGCCGAGTCCCTGCAGGATCTCGTGCAGGGCAGCCTCGTTCCGCATGTCCAACTCCTGTTCCGAAGGGTTTCCGGTCACCTGTCCGGTCCGACCCGCGCCGCGATGCCGGCCAGCAGCGCGATCTCCCGCTCGACGGCGTCCGCCAGCGACCGGGCGTCGCCGGGGCGGGTGTTGCTGAGCACGCTGAGGCTCAGGGAGTCGGCGAAGCCCACGAGGGAAACGCTGATCGTCCCAGGCGCGGGAATGTCCGGCATCGCGACCACGCGCCGCAGGCGCGCGCCGCCGAGGGCCCAAGCGCCAGGTGTCCACCGGAGCGTGGTGCATTGCACCGACGCGAAGTGGGCCGAGGTGAGGAGCGCGGTGGCGGCGCGGAGCGCCCAGGGCCCGAGGGTCAGCGCGGCGTCGAGCAGCCGCGCGGCCCCGTCCACGGAGTCCGCGCGACCGAGCACTCCCCGGCACGCTGCCAGGCGCTCTTCCGGGCGGTCCTCGGCGACGGGCAGCGGAACGCGCACGCCCGTGAGGATGTTGCCGAGTTCCTGCGCGTTCTGCCCGGTTCGGCGGTTCTTGGGCACCACGGCGTAAAGCTCGCCCGGCTTCCCCGGCCAGTTGTACGGCCGGCCGAACACGCTGCGGACGGCGCCGGTCGCGGCGGCGAGCAGGGCTTCCGTCGGGGTCACGCCTTCGCCTGGCAGCGCACTGCGAACGGCTCGCAGTTGTCCCGCATCGACCGACGCGCAGGCCAGTTCCGGTTCGGGATCGGCGGCGGGCAGGCTTCGCCCGCCGACCAGCACGTTGCGCAAGGTGCTCATCGCGGTTCGCCGGAAGGACGGCGATTCGGGCGCGGCGCCGGTTCTGGCCCGAGCGCGGGGCGCGGGGCCGTCCAGCAGGTGGCAGAAGAGGATCTTGCAGGATTCCATGTCGAGCACCGCGTGGTGCGCGATCAGGACCAGGGCGAATCCGTCGCCCGACGGCCGGCGCACCAGGTGCAGCCGCCAGGGCGGGATGTCCCGCGGCAGCGGCTGGACCACGAGGGAGCTGAGGAGGGCTTCGAGTTCCAGGTCGTCACCTTCGACGACCTGCTGCCGCGGGTCGAACCTGTCGAGCGCGGTCCAGCGCCGGCGCCGCAGGCGGCTCTCCTGTGCCGGAAGCACCCGGCGCAGCCGGGAGAACGGGCCCCAGCGCTCGGCCACTCGCTCTCGCAGCTCGGTCATGTCCGGGGGTTCGCCGGAGAAGAGCGCGGCCACTCCGGCGGGTTCGACGCCGCCGGCCAGGAGTTCTTCGGTAGCTGACAAGAAGTCGTCCATGCTGCCCTTTTCTCGATTTCCGCCGGATCCATGTGTATCCAGGCGGTAATCGAGCAGCAACCTGATTCGCCGAACAAGCCTCCATCGAGTAACACCCGGCAGGTCACGAACAATCGAAAACCGACTCATATTTGCCGATCCCCGGCGATGCGACCTCCGCCTCGCGGCGGAATTGCGGGCCGGCGCACCGATTTCCGGCACGCGGCCCGGCAATCCTCGATCACGCCCCGGCCGAGAACCGGTTCGTCACGGACGGTTCGAACGGTGCTCCGCGACGGCCTGTTCGACGTCCTCCGCCAGCAGGTAGTGGTTCAGCGCGATGGCGGCGCTCGTGCCCGCGCCGGCGGCGTTGAGCAGTTGGGCAGGGTTGTCGATGACGTTGCCCGCCGCCCACACCCCCGGCACGCTCGTGCGCCCGGAGGGGTCGACGGAGACCCAGCCGTTCTCCCCCAGCTCGCAGCCCAAGCCCTTCAGCAACCCGTCCTGCGGCACGAACCGGGGACCGACGAACACCACCGCCCGCGGCACGACCTCGCCATCGGCCAGCTCCACGCCCCACACGCCGTTGTCGTCGGCGAGAACACCTGCCACGTCGCCCTCCACGACCCGCACGCCACGGGCCGCCAACCGCTCGCGCTCCTCGTCCGCCAGGACGATCCGGTTCGGGAAGAACACCACGTCGGACGACCACTGCCGCACCAATTGCGCCTGGTGCACGGTGAACGGCCGGTTCTCGCCGCCGACGACTCCCAGCGGCAGATCCCGCACCTCGTAACCGTGGCAGTACGGACAATGCAGCACGTCGTGGCCCCACCGCTCGCGAAGCCCCGGGATGTCGGGCAGTTCGTCCCGCAGGCCGGTGGCCATCAGGACCGCCCGGGTCGTCAGTTCCCGCCCGTCGGAGGTGCGCACCACGAATCCGCGCTCCGCACCGCGTTCGACGCCCTGCACCCGGTCGCCGATGACTTCTCCCCCGTAGCGCGTCACCTCGTCCCGGCCGACCGAGTACAGCTCCGCCGCGGGCATGCCGTCCCGTGACAGGAACCCGTGCAGGTGATCGGCCGGTGCATTGCGGGGCTCACCGCCATCGACGACGGCCACCCGCCGACGGGACCGCGCGAGCACCATCCCGCCGGTCAAACCGGCCGCACCGCCCCCGATCACCACAACGTCGTAATCCATCGCGTCCATCGAACCCACCTCCGCAGCCGCGCCTGCGCCGTCGCCCGGCCAGGCCGGCAGCTCCATCTCTTCGATTCCGGAATTCCGCGTCGTGGCAGGGCTTGGAGATCTCGTCTCCGCCGCATCGCGCGCGAGCGCCTTCCGCCCCTGTTCTCCGGGCAGGACAAGGACGTTCCGCACGACCGGTGGTGACGATGATTCCGCTGGTCAGTTCCGCGAACGGCGCTCGTCGCTCTCCCCAGCACTTTCCAGGCCATGTCGCCGCAACCCCACACCGACACGGTTGAGCACCGTTGACGACAGCAGTCGGATTCGGCCGGGACCCGGACTAGCGGGCTCAAGAATCCCCAGGTGCGCTTTCCGGCCTATCCCGCCCTCACCGGCGGTTCGCACCCTAACAAATCGCGATCACGCTCCGCGTTCGCCCCACCACCGAACGTCTCATGGTCGGCGCCGGACCGGAAACCTACACTCCGAAGGATCGAAGCGAACCGCGCGGGCGGTGCCGATTTGAGGTGTCCGATGCGAAATCCGGGAAAGATCTGGCTCGTCGGGGTGCTGGCGTCGACCGCGGTCTCCTGCTCGCAACCCGCGCCGGTCGACGAGCGGTCCGCCATCGACTTCCACCGGTGGCGTTCCGCGGCGGACTTCCAGTCCGGCAACGCCGAAGGCATCCGCGGCGACGGGGCGGGCATCCGCATCGATCAGCCGATCGGCAGCATCGGGCATCCCGCCGCCGAAGGGGGCACGACGCGCGAGTACGAGTACGCGCGGTGGACGTCCCCGCCGCACCGCATCGGCTTCGCGGCGACCCAACTGGTCGCGTCCTGGAACGCGGCCACCCCGCCCGGGACCTGGCTGCAGGTGGAGATGCGGGGCCGGACCGGCACGGGCGCGCAAACCGGCTGGTACGTGCTGGGCCGGTGGGCGTCCGGCGATGCCGACATCCACCGCACGAGCGTCGACGGCCAGTCCGACGCCGACGGCACCGTCAACGTCGACACCTTCACCGCCGGCCCTGGGACGACGCTGTCCGAGTACCAGCTCCGCGCCACGCTCTACCGCGCCACCGGCACTCCGGCCTCGCCGGAGCTGTCGATGGTCGGCGCGATGGCGTCGGCGGTCCCGGACCGGTTCGAGGTGCCCACCTCCGGGCCCGGCGGCGCCTGGGGCGTCGAACTCCCGGTGCCGCGCTATTCCCAGAACATCCACAGTGGACACTATCCGCAGTACGGCGGTGGCGGCGAGGCGTGGTGCAGCCCCACGTCGACGGAGATGGTCATCGAATACTGGGGCAGGGGACCGTCCGCGCAGGAGCTGGCCTGGGTCGATCCGCAGCACCCCGATCCCGCCGTCGAGCACGCCGCGCGCCAGACCTACGACTACGCCTACGACGGCACCGGGAACTGGCCGTTCAACACCGCGTACGCGGCCACCTACGGGCTGGAGGCGCACATCACCCGGCTGCCCTCGCTGGCCGACGCGGAACGATACATCCGCAACGGCATTCCCGTGATCACGTCGCAATCCTTCCGCGCCGACGAGCTCGACGGCGCGGGCTACGACACCGACGGCCACATCATGGTCATCGTCGGGTTCACCGCCGACGGGGACGTCATCGCCAACGATCCCGCCTCCTCCGACAACTCGGCGGTCCGCACGATCTACCCCCGCGCCCAATTCGAGAACGTCTGGCAGCGCACGAAACGCCGCGACGCCGCCGGCAAGGTCGCCGACGCCCCCGGCGGCATCGCCTACATCATCGCCCCGCCCGGCCACGCCCCCGCGGGATGACGTGCAGGCTCAGGAAGATCCGGAGGTTCACCAGTCGCCTTCGCGCGCGTACGGGCGGCTCCACAACGCGACCTGCAGCGTCACTGCCTTGAACCAGGCCTGGTACATGCGTTCGACGTCTTCTTCGCCGTGTCCCTTCGCGCTCAAGAACGGCCGGATCGTTGCCGTGATCGGGTAGATGAAGGCGATGATGTAGTGAAGCGGCACCCGGTCGACCGCATCGACGTGGTCGGTCTGGTCCTTCTTCGCCGGGGTGTGGCGCAGCGCGATCTCTTGCTGGTAGTCGAGCCAGACGCCGTCGTACGGGCGCCTGCAGGTGTCGAGGATCCACTGCTCGAACCGCGCGCGGACCCGCTCCAGGTACTCCGAGTCCGGCGCGCCGCCGGGAGGCCCGAAGTAGGCGACCAGGTGCGGATGCGCGGCGACGTAGTCGTACCAGGTGGCCACGACGTCGCCGACCTGGTCGGCGAGGACGTCACCGGCCATGCGCAGCGCCTCGTCGTCCGAGTCGGTCCACAGCAGCGTCTCCTTCAGCGCGTCCAGCTCGGCGATCGTGACCGGCGAGTGCTCGACCTGCGGCTCGCCGTACGTGTAGCCGGGAATGCGGTGCGCGGTGCCCATCGGATGCTCCCTGTCGTCGACAACCCATCGCCCTGGGAATACCCGGATCCCAGCGCCCCATGTCCTCACCGCAGCCGGAGACCTGCGCGGCACCGGGTCGGTGCACTTCGTACTCCACAGTGGACAATGTTGCCGGCCGAGAGCCGCACGCACGGGCGAAGATCGTCCACTTCGGATCTTGTGACGGCCTTCCAACGCGCTCACGGCCTTCTGCCTGCGGAAACGTCGCACTCCTCGACCGGCAGTTCGAGTCCGCTCGACTTTCCAGGCGCAGGCGGACGTGTTGGACTGGATTCGGCGGGTGACGCGGCAGCTCCGGTGGGGTGAGGAGGCGCTTTCCGTCATGGCCTCGACATTCCTCTTCGTCGCCGGGGCGGTGCTGTTGATCTGCAGCGCCGAGAAGCTCATCGGGTACCTCGCCGGCGCCGCTTCCCGGCTCAGCATCTCGGTGTTCTTCCTCGCCGTCGTCTTCACCGGCATCGAGTTCGACGACATCGTGCTCGGCGTCGCGCTGAACCTCGAAGACCTCGAGGACGTTTCGCTCGGGCTCGTGCTCGGGACCGCGATCTCGTTCACCGGAATCGTGCTCGCGCTCGCCGCGATCATCACTCCCGCCGCGGTGCGCGTCCCGCGCGATTACCTCGCCATCTTCGCGGCCGCGCCGCTGGTGCTGGCCGCGTTCGCGCTGACCGCGCCGCTCACGGCCGTCCAGGGAGTGCTGCTGCTCGGGCTCTTCGCGCTGTTCCTCGGCTACATCCTCGTGCAGGAATTCCGGCGGGAAACGCCGACGTTCCGCAACACCGAGGTGTGCGGCGAACCGGCGGAGGGAAACGCCCGGCCGAGCGGGGAATCCTTCTCCGCCGAGATCCCGTTCGCCGCGGCCCGCAAACGGCCCGGCTGGGCCAACCTCGGGCTGGCGGTGCTCGCTCTCGCCGGGCTCGTCGTCGGCGCCGCGGCGATGAGCACCGGCACCAAGGACATCCTCCAGGACTACGGGATCGCGGGCACCGTGTTCGGCGCGACCATCGTCACCGTCGTGCTGACCATCGAGGACCTCTTCCTCACCGTGGAGCCGATCCGCAAGGGCGTGCCGGCGATCGGGATCGGGAACGTCATCGGGAGCCTCGTCTTCTCGGTCACGGCGAAGCTCGGCATCATCGTGCTCTCGGGCGGCAGCATCACGGTCGGCCCGGACGTGCTCCGGTGGCACCTGCCGGTGCTCGTCGCCATGACCGTCCTCGCCGCGTACTTCCTGCACACCGGCCGGTTGAAGCGGTGGCACGGTTTCGCGCTGCTCGGTTGCTACGCCGCGTACTGGGCCGTCAGCTTCGCCGTGTTCGGTGGCGTTCCGGTCGAGTCGTGACGGTCAGTCCGGGTAGGCGTGGTCGATGGCGTCGAGGATGCTCCAGAGCACGTCGCACTTGAACGAAAGCGCCGCCACGGCGCGCGCCTGCTCGTCGGCGGACCGGCAGCGTTCGACCACCACCCGCAGGGCGTGTTCGGCGTCGCGCGGGGCCTGGGTCAGGCGGTCGCGGAAGTAGCCGAGGCCGTCGCGGTCGATCCAGGGGTAGCAGCGCTCGAACGCGGCGAGGCGCTCGGACATCAGATCGGGCGCGAAGAGCTCGGTCAGCGAGGACGCCACCGCCTCGGTCCACGGCCGCGTGCGGGCGAAGGTGACGTACGCGTCCACCGCGAACCGCACCCCGGGGACGAGATGGCGCTCGGACCGCACCTCCTCGCGGCTCAGCCCCACCGCCTCGGCCAGGCGCAGCCACGCCTCGATGCCGCCTTCCCCGCCCGCCGTGCCGTCGTGGTCGAGGATGCGCCGGACCCAGCGGCGCCGGACCTCGCGGTCAGGGCAGTTGGCGAGGATGGCGGCGTCCTTGCGGGGGATGTTCTCCTGGTAGTAGAAGCGGTTCGCCACCCATCCCCGGATCTGCTGCCGCCCCAGCAGACCCGCGTTCATCCTGATGTGGAACGGGTGCTGGTCGTGGTAGCGCTGCGCCTGGGCGCGCAGCGCGGCGGTGAAGCCGTCGACGTCCGTAGTCACGGCCACTACCACTCCGGGCCGCTTGGTCGTGTCTTATAAGCGGCGATAGCCGCTTGCGGTGCGGGACTCAACTCGCACCGCCGCGGGTTCTCAGATGGCTCCTCGCGAGGACAGCCCCGAAGTGGTGAATTGGCATTCATGATATCGGGGATCCCACAGCGAGGGGGCATCTGAGGTTCCGCCACCCGCACCGCCACGCAAACCAATTTCGAAACACTCTCTTTTTAGTCCTGCGGTAGTGCGAAGGCGAAGAGGGCGTCGCCGTGCGGGGCTCCCAGCATCCCCGGCAGGAATCCCTCGACCCACGCGCCCCAGCCGACCGGCACCGCGACGAACTGCCTGCCGTCGACGCTGTAGGTCGTCGGGTTGCTGTGGTGGCCGCTGCCCGTCTGGAACTGCCACAGCAGCTCGCCACTGCGCGCGTCGAACGCGTTGAACTCCCCGGTCGGTTCCCCGGCGAAGACCACGTCGCCGCCGGTGGCGAGCACGGATCCGCACATGGGCACGTCGTTGCGCCAGCGCCACGCCTCCCGGCCGGTGGCCGGGTCGAAGGCCGACACCGAGCCCGCCATGTCACCGGAATCCACCGTCACGCTCGCACCCCAGTAGGGGATGCTCTCCTTGAACTCCCTGCGCCGCCGCGTGACCAGGGCTCCGACGTCCTGCACCGGCACGTAGAACAGCTCCGTCCGCGGGCTGTAGGCCGCGTGCGTCCATTCCTTGCCGCCGGCCGGTCCCGGCCAGAAGCGGACCTCCACCCCCTCCGCGTCCGGGTAGATCTTCGGGGTCACCTTGCCATCGGGGTCGATCTCGCCCCAGGTGATCCGGTCCACGAACGGTGCCACCCGGACCAGTTCGCCGTTCGTGCGGTCGAGGACGAAGAAGTACCCGTTCTTGTCGAAGTGGGCCAGCAGCTTCCGGCCTTCCAGCTCGAACAGGATGTGCTCCATCGTGCTGTCGTAGTCCCACAGGTCGTGCGGGTTGTACTGGTAGTGCCAGCGGATTTCACCGTTGTCCGGGTTCACCGCGATGACGCTGTCGGTGTAGAGGTTGTCGCCCTCGCGGACGGCGCCGTCGAAGTCCGGCGCCGGGTTGCCGGTCCCCCAGTACATGAGGTTCAGCTCCGGGTCGTAGCTGCCGGTGACCCAGCAGTTCCCGCCGCCGCGCGTCCAGGCCGGGCCGTCCGGCCAGGTCTCGGAGCCCGGCTCGCCCGGCTTCGGCACCGTGTAGGTCCGCCAGACGTGCCGCCCGGTCTCCAGCTCGAAGGCGTCGATGTGGCCGCGCACGCCGAACTCGCCGCCGGAGCTGCCGACGACGACCAGGTCCTTCACCACCAGCGGGGCGAGCGTCGCGCTCTCCCCCGCCCGCACGTCGCCGTAGGTCGCGTCCCAGACGCACCTGCCGTTGGTGGCGTCGAGCGCGAGCAGGTGGGCGTTCGGGGTCACCAAGAAGACCTTCCCCTTCGCGACCGCGACCCCGCGGTTCACGTTGCCGCAGCAAAGCGACGTGTCGTACGGGACCTCGTGCTTGTACCGCCACAGCTCCTCCCCGGTCCGGGCGTCCAGCGCCCAGGCCCAGCCGTCCCAGCCGGAGACGAACATGACACCGTCCACGACGATCGGGGCGGCCTCGAAGGAGTAGGTCGACGCGCCCGCGTGCATCCCCGCCGAGCCGGACTGGAAGACCCAGGCCGGGACGAGGCGCCGGACGTTCTCCGCGTTGATCTGGTCCAGCGGGCTGTACCGCTGGCCGTCGTAGGCGCCGTAGTAGGTGAGCCAGTTCTGCGGCTCCGAGCGGGCCTCGAGAATGCGCTCGTACGTGACGTTCTGGACCACCGGCGGCGCAGTCCCGGCCAGGCCGCTCAGCGACGCCTGGCTCACGGCATGCCCTGCCTGCACGTATTCCGCCATCACCCGCTCCTTCCTAGGGTCGTGGCTGGGCCGGGCGGTCGAGGCGGGCGTGCTCCGGAACGTCGCCGAGGACGGCGATCACGCCGACCAGGCCGCGGCCCTCGTCGTTGCCGATGGGGGACGTGTACCAGTAGTAGCCCGGGCCGTCGAGGTTGAGGCTCGCCGTGCCGCGCGACTGGACCGGCAACCAGATGAACTGCCGGTCGCCGTTGCTCGGCAGCAGCGCGCAGTGCGTGTTCTGGTCGTCGTTGATGATCTCCAGTTCGAGGTCACCGCCGTGCGGCAGGACGAGGATCGACGGATCCCAGATCAGTTCGTCGGGCGGGATCCGGACCCGCGCGTGCATGCGGCCGTCGGCGTCCTCCTCCGCGTGCCCGAGGCCACCGTGGGCGACCAGCCGCCCCAGCGACGCGCCGTTCTGCTTGTCCAACCCGAGTTCGCTCACCAGTGCCGACAGCTCCCCTGAGGCGGTCGCCATCGCATTCACCTCCTAGCCCCGAGGCAACGCCCGTGCACCCGGTTCACGGTGGCGGACCCCCAGCGCAGGATCGACCGCCGTCGATAAGTTCCCGGAAGGCGCGAAGGCGCGCCGGACGAACGGGGCGGCCGGGAAATGCCGCAGGGCCTTCGACGCCGGTTGCCTCGCGCAACCGGCATGCGCCGGCCTCGCCTGGGCCACCCGACACCTCCCCGTCGCGTGGATCCCATTGCAGGTGCAGGATAGCTCTGCCGCAGCGACTTTCGTAAGCCGATCCGACGAGCGGAAACGCATTGCCGCGCAAGGGAAAACGATCAGCCGCACGACCGTGACGGGTGCGGCGGGCGAGGCGAACGCGGGTGCGACCGGAGCATTTGCGATGTTCGCCGAGCGCGCAGATGATGAAAGCGCCGTTCCGCGGAGCTTCGACGAGCTGTGGGGACGATGACCGCGAAGGCCCGGAACCGGTGGCGTCGACCGCTGGACGACCTGGGCACCGACGGCGGGCGCCATCGTCCACAGTGCACTATCGCGCCGCCGCAAGGAGAATCACGATGACCACCACCGCGATCCCCGGCCTGGACCAGGCACCGACCACCCACCGGGCCCTCGTGGCGTGGGTGCGGGAAGTGGCCGAACTGACGACCCCGCAGCAGGTGGTGTGGTGCGACGGCAGCGACGAGGAGTGGCGCCGGCTGACCACCGAGCTCGTCGCGGCGGGCACCCTGGTGCGGTTGGCGGCGAAGCCGAATTCGTTCTGGGCCGCCTCCGACCCCGGCGATGTCGCGCGCGTGGAGGACCGCACCTTCATCTGCTCGCGGCGCGAGGAGGACGCCGGGCCGACCAACAACTGGATGGACCCGGCGGCGATGAAGTCGACCATGGCGGAGCTCTACCGGGGCTGCATGCGCGGTCGCACCCTGTACGTGATCCCGTTCTGCATGGGCCCGCTGGACGCCGAGGCCCCCAAGCTGGGCGTGGAGATCACCGACTCCGCCTACGTGGTGCTCTCGATGCGCGTGATGACCCGGATGGGCACCGGGGCGCTGGAGAAGTTCATCGGTCGCGACGGCGGCGAACGCGAGTTCGTCAAGGCCCTGCACTCCGTAGGGGCGCCGCTGGACCCGGGCCGGGCCGACGTGCCGTGGCCCTGCAACCCGACGAAGTACATCAGCCACTTCCCCGAGGAGCGGACGATCTGGAGCTTCGGCTCCGGCTACGGCGGCAACTCGCTGCTGGGCAAGAAGTGCTACTCGCTGCGCATCGCCTCGGCGATGGCCCGCGACGAGGGCTGGCTGGCCGAGCACATGCTCATCCTCAAGCTGACGTCGCCGCACGGCACCGTCCACTACATCGCCGCGGCGTTCCCCAGCGCGTGCGGCAAGACGAACCTGGCGATGCTGCAGCCCACCGTGCCCGGCTGGACGGCCGAAACGCTCGGCGACGACATCGCCTGGATGCGCTTCGGCGACGACGGCCGGCTCCGCGCGGTCAACCCCGAGTTCGGGTTCTTCGGCGTCGCCCCGGGCACCGGCTACCACACCAATCCGGTGGCCATGCGGACCATCGAGCAGGGCAACACCATCTTCACCAACGTCGCGCTCACCGACGACGGCGACGTCTGGTGGGAGGGCATGACCAAGCAGCCCCCGGCGCACCTGACCGACTGGCGACGCCGCGACTGGACGCCGGGCGGCGGCGAGCCGGCCGCCCACCCCAACTCCCGGTTCTGCACCCCCATCGAGCAGTGCCCGATCGTCGCCCCGGAGTGGAACGACCCCGCGGGCGTGCCGATCTCGGCGATCCTCTTCGGCGGCCGCCGGGCCACCACGATTCCGCTGGTCACCGAGTCGCGCGACTGGACGCACGGGGTGTTCATGGGCGCCACCCTGTCCTCGGAGACCACCGCCGCCGCCACCGGCGAGGTCGGCGTCGTCCGCCGCGACCCGATGGCGATGCTGCCCTTCATGGGCTACCACGCCGGCGACTACTTCGGGCACTGGCTGACCACCGGCGCGCGGGCCGAGCCGGCGAAGCTGCCCAAGATCTTCCACGTCAACTGGTTCCGCCGCGGCGCGGACCGCCGCTTCCTGTGGCCGGGGTTCCGGGAGAACTCGCGGGTCCTGGCGTGGATCGTCGGCCGCGTCGAGGGCACCGCGAACGCCGCGGAGACCCCGATCGGCCTGGTCCCGGCGGCGGCCGACCTCGACCTGACCGGGCTCTCCACCGACCCGGCCGACGTGGCGGCGGCGCTCGCGGTCGACGCGGCGGAGTGGCGGGCCGAACTCCCGCTGATCGAAGAGTGGTTCGCCACCATCGGCGAAAGGCTCCCCCGCACCCTCCAGGAGCAGCTGGCCGGGCTCCGCGACCGCCTGGCCGGGAGCTGACGCGCCACTGATCCACTGAGGACACTCGCGCACCTCCGCGCCGCCGGCGCGGGGGTCCCCGATCGCAACGAGTCGGATACGGGTCTTCGGCGTACTTGACAGTCCGGGTGCGGGATTGCAGGCTTTCGATCCAAAGTTGGTTGAGTGGCTCGGCCAATGGAGGCTCGCCATGTCGAAGGGCACCGATTCCCATCGGACGCACCGCCGCCGCGCCGTCATCGCCAGCACGGTCGGCACGACGATCGAGTGGTACGACTTCTTCCTCTACGGGACCGTCGCCGCCCTGGTGTTCCCCAAGATCTTCTTCCCGGGCAGTTCCCCCAGCGCCGGCGTGCTCGAATCGTTCAGCACCTTGTTCGTGGGCTTCGCCGCGCGCCCGGTCGGCGCCGCGATCTTCGGGCACTACGGCGACCGGATCGGCCGCAAGGCCACCCTGGTCACCACGCTGCTGGTCATGGGCATCGCCACGGTGCTCATCGGCGTGCTGCCCGGGTACGCCCCGCTGGGCTTCGTCGCACCCGTGCTGCTGGTCGTGCTGCGCATCGCGCAGGGCATCGGCGTCGGCGGCGAGTGGGGCGGTTCGGTGCTGATGTCCATGGAATGGGGCTCCGCGTCCCGCCGCGGCCTGATGGCGAGCCTGCCGCACGTCGGCGTGCCGCTCGGGCTGCTGCTGTCCACCGCCGCGGTGGGGGTGTCCAGCGCGGCGACCGGCGACGCGTTCGAGACCTGGGGCTGGCGGGTGCCGTTCCTGCTCAGCGTCGTCCTGATCGCGGTCGGTCTGTGGGTGCGGATGCGGGTGCTGGAGAGCCCCGACTTCGCCGAGGTCAAGCGGCAGCAGGCGGTCGAGCGGCAGCCGGTGTGGGCCGCGATCCGGAAGCACCCGAGGGAGATCCTCACCTCCGCGTTCGTGCGGCTGGCCGAGCAGGCGCCGTTCTACCTGTTCATCACGTTCGTGCTGACCTACGGCACGAAGCACCTGGAAATGCCGCGCAGCGAGCTGCTCAACGCCACGCTGGTCGCGGCCGCGGTCGGCCTGATCAGCGTTCCGCTGTTCGGCCACCTGTCGGACCTCTTCGGCCGCCGGCTCGTCTACGGCATCGGCATCGTGTGCGCCGGCCTGTACGCCTTCCCGTACTTCGCCCTGCTGGACACCAGGTCCTCGGGCCTGGTGCTGCTGGCGATCGTCGTGTCCCTGATCGTCCACGCCGTCATGTACGGCCCGCAGGCGGCGCTGATCGCGGAGAGCTTCGGCACCAACATCCGCTACAGCGGCGCCGGCCTCGGCTACCAGCTCGCCTCGGTCATCGCCGGCGGCCCCGCACCGCTGATCGCCGCGGCGCTCCTGCAGTCCACCGGCTCCAGCACCGGGATCAGCTGGTACATCGTGCTCTGCTCGGTCATCTCGCTGATCGCGCTGCTGCTGATGCCCCGCCGGTCGACGCCTCCCGCCGCGGCCGCGCAACCCGACCCGCACCACATGGAGGCATGACCGGTCGGATGTCCGCGCAGGACTCGCGATCCTGAAGCGCGAACTCGGCGGCGAGCGGTGGCCCGCAGAATTCTCGTGGAGCCAGAACGTTGCGGTGCCCGGAAGGAATCAGTCCGATGTAGACGCCGGGTCACTTGATCTCGATGCGGCGCGAGGTGCTCTCCTTGCTCTTGGGCACCTTCACCGAGAGCACGCCGTCCACGAGGTTGGCCTCGATCTCGTCCGCGTCGACCTCGCTGGGCAGGCTGCCGCGGAACGAGAAGCTCCCGGTGCGCCGCATCTTGCGCCGCAGCACCCCGGTACGCTCCTTCTCCTTCAGCTCGCCCGTGATCCACAACTCCTGGCCGCGGACCTCGACCGTGATGTCGTCCCGCGCCACGCCGGGCAGGTCCACATCGAACAGGTAGGCGTTCTCGGTCTCCTCCACGTCGACCATCGGCTGCCATGCGACGCCGGTCCGCGTCATGGCCCACCCGGGGTCGAAGAGCTGCCCCATGCGGTCCCAGAGCTCCTCCAGCTCGCGGAACGGCTCCTGCCACGCATCCGGCGCCCCACCCCACTCCCGGCGTTCGCCGCGCCGGGCGGGCATCCGCTCAGCCATGCCGATCCCTCCCCACCACACGTGCGTTCCGACCTCGGCCTACCCGCCGGCGCGGCGGCACCAAACCGCCCGCGGACGGCCGTCAGCGCTCGATCGCCGTCGTCTCCTCGGCATCGGTGCCGGCGTCGGTGTCGGGCTGCGGAGTGCGTGCGCGCTTGTGCGGCAGGGCGAGGTTGCTGACCCCGGAGAACCGCTCGTGCAGGCCGTGGTGCTCGGGGTGGCGCCACAGGGCGACGAAGAACACGACGGGCAGCAGGCAGACCAGCCCGAACATCGCGGCGACCACCAGCAGTTCCACGACGTGGTCCCCTCTGATCAGGTCCAGCGCCAACGACGGCGCCTCGGACAAGCGGTCCAGGCCGGCCCCCATCACGCGGAACAGCGCCGCGACGGTGACCAGCACCGCCATGCCCATGACCACCGGGATCGGCAGCAGCGGGATGGCCAGCACCACGGCCCGCAGCAGCAGCCGCCACAGCTCGGGCTGCTTGCCGTCCGGGCCGACCATCTTGAGCAGCAGCAGCCTCTTGCCCGGCGTGCCGCCCAGCCACCAGGGCAGCAGCACGAACCAGAGCGCCACGGCCAGCGCCATGCCGAGCAGCCAGCTGGACGAGTCGAAGACCACCATGCAGAACAGGGTCGTGAACAGCATGACGAACGGCAGCGCGCACAGGTCGATCAGCAGCGCCAGGAACCGCCTGCCCAGCGGCACCGGACGTCGTGCCAGCGCCGCGTCGTCCAGGTTGTCCAGGGTCGGCAGCCAGCGGGTCAGCGGCCCCGCGACGACCCAGCCGATCACGGCCCCGCCGGTGTTGGCGATGAGATCGTCCACATCGAACAGCCGGTACGGGCACTCGTAGACGCCCCACAGGCCGGAAAGCTGGGTGAACTCGAAGAACAGCGAGGCGCCGAGGCCGATCGCCGAGGCTGCGACGACGTTCAGCCTGAAGTGGAAGCGCAGGTAGACGCCCAGCGGGAGCAGCAGGAGCAGGTTCAGCAGGGTCTCCAGCACCGCCGGGTTGTGGATCACCAGCGCGCTCAGGGTGACCTGCCCCTCCGCCTCCTTCCAGATGTCGGCGAAGGTGTTGCCGGGCACCAGCTGCGGATGCGCGACCCTGGGGTACTTCGCGCACACGTCGACCGACGGGCCGGGCAGCGGCACGACGGTCATGAAGAACGCGGTGAGCGAGTAGAACAGGAAGCTGTAGAAGGACAGCGACCGCCAACTGGTCATGACACCGTGCCGGCGGTAGGTCACCACCGCCGCGGGCACGAACAACACCAGGGCGAGCAGTGGGAAGACGATCAACGCAGTTTTGATCGGCAGCAGATAAGCGCTGGGCACGACGCACATCATTTCCGGAAGCGGAATGACGGGTCAAATCGTGATATTCGGCCCGGAAGTCCCGGTGACCGAGGTCACCGGCCGGTCGAAACGTTTCCGGCGTCACACCGCGGCCAGTTGCCGGACCACCGCCTCGCCGACGGCTTTGGCGCTGCCCGGGTTCTGGCCGGTGATCAGCCGGCCGTCCTCGACGACGTAGGACTCGAACGGTTCGTCCGCGGTGCGGTAATCGGCGCCGAGCTTCGCGAGTTCTTCCTGGAGGTTGTACGGCACGGCGTCGGCGCGATTCGCCAATTCCTCTTCCGGCCACGAGAAGCCGGTGACGCGCTTGCCCTTGATCAGCGGTTCGCCGCTGGAGAGCTGGACGTTGAGCAGGCCCGTCGCGCCGTGGCAGACGGTGGAGACCACCTTGCCCGCCTCGTAGAACCGGGCCATCAGGCCCTCCAGGTCGGCGCTCTGCGGGAAGTCGAACATGACGCCGTGCCCGCCGGTCAGGTAGATCGCGTCGTAGTCGTCGAAGTCGACCTCGGAAATCCGCTTCGTGTCCTCCAGGAGATCCATGAACTCCCGGTCCCGGTAGTGCCGCTCGGTACCGAGTTCGGACAGGACTTCGTGCGACAGGCTTTCCGGATCCAGCGGGACCATCCCGCCCGCCGGACTCGCTATGTCCATCTCGAAACCGGCCCGTTCGGCGACGTCCCAGAAATGCGTCAGCTCCCCGAGCCACAAACCGGTCCGCATCCCGACCTTCCGGTACTCCGGAACATTCGTGACGACGATGAGGATCCTGTTCTTCCTGGCCATTTCCGAATCATCCCCCCGAATTTCCGACGCGCCCCGGCGAAAACCCGATCACCGGCAGTCGAACGAAGACGAGAACCAGGCTAGCCCCGGAAAAGCCCGGTCGCGAACCGCGATCCCCGTCCCGGTTTCCCGCTCCGGATCGGAGGGGTCAGGGGAGCAGGAACGCACCCGGCAGCGCGGAGCCGCTCTGCACCGTGTCGAGGATGAACATCGTGTCGTACCGCCGAATGTTGTCGTCGCTCTTGAACAGGTCGTCGCTCAAGTCCCTGAGGTCTCGGATCGATGCGGCCGTGAGCAGCACGGCGTAGTCCCATCGGCCCGAGAGGGCGTAGCACTGCTGGACCTCCGGCTGCGCCCGGAGCCGGTCCGCGATGCGCCGGTGGTGGTCGAGGGATTCCTCGACCAGGGTCAGCATGACGAGTGCCTGCGCCAAGGACGGGGCGTGCTCGGTGTTGACGACGGCGACGGTGCGCAGGAGCCCGGCGGACTTGTAGCGCGTGATGCGGCGCTGGACCGCGCTGGGCGATAGCCCGACCTGGTCCCCGAGCTCGCGGAGGGTTTGGTCCGCGTCGTGCTGCAGCAGGTCCAGCAGCCGCGTGTCGATTTCGTCCAGCGGTCTCTTCCGGGGGCCCATGCGCAAAAATATTGCGCGGGAGCGCAAACAAAGCAAGCGCATGCCGGATTCGGTTGCGTAGCGTCCACGCGGTGATCCAGTCCAACCGCCGACGACTCACCGGCGTGCCCGCCGGTGACACCGTCGTCTGCGCTTCATCGAGCAACTTCGGCCGAGCCGATCCCCGACCCGCGGTCGCGGCGGCCGTGCACGACCACCTGCATCTGGAGCGTCCATGACCAGCCCCATCGGCATCATCGGCACGGGAGCCATCGCGAAGGACATCGTGGACGGGCTGAGCGCCACGGCCGAGGAGGGCCCGGCGATCCACCTCTCCCCGCGCAACGCCCGGACGGCGAACGCCTTGGCAAGTCGCCACCCCAACGTTCGCGTGTGCGCGGACAACCAGTCGGTCATCGATGCGGCGCCGCTGATCCTCCTCACCGTCCGCCCCGATGATGTGGGCGAGGCCCTCGCCGGACTCCACGTACCTGGTGATCGAGTTCTCATCAGCGCCGTCGCGGGATGGTCCGTCGAGGCGCTGAGGGCGCAGCTCGACGCCGACGTGGCGGTAGTCCGCTCGATCCCGCTACCGGCTGTGCGGCAACAACAGGGCATCACCGCCCTGCATCCGGCACATCCGGTCGCGGAAGAACTGTTCAGCCGCCTCGGCGGCACCCTCGTGACCCAGGACCCCGCCGTCTTCGACGCGCTTTCCGCCGCAACTGCGTCGATCTCCAGCTACCTGCACTACCTGGACACCATCGCCGGCTGGATCACGCGGCAAGGCATGGATTCCCGCGCGGCGGAGGGCTACGTGCGCAGCATGTTCTCGGGCGTCAACGCAGCCCTCGCCGATGAACGCACCGACCTCCCCGAGCTCGGTCGAGCACACGAAACCCCCGGAGGCAACAACGAGGCCCTACGAGCGAGGTGGTTCAACCCGCAGAACCGGGCCGCGCTCGGGCAGGCGCTCGAACACATCCGCCAACGCGTTGCCACCGCACGAGCGGACTAGCCCGGTGGCACGCGCGACCGCCCCTTGAGGGCCGTCGACTGGGGCGTGTCCCCTAAATAGTTGTTGGGGTGCGCGGCATTGGTCGGGGCTTGACCGGATGTGTTGTGGCCCCACGGGCGTGATCGGGGAATTGGTTCTGGGAAGTTCTGGCCCCAGCAAGATCATCGGAGGATGACGCGTGTGCTGTGGCAGTTGAAGGGAGGAGCTCGCGCCGTAGCAAGGTGGAGCTGTTCGTTGTGATCCGCGGGGATTCGAGTGCGTACGCCACTCCGCGTCCGGAACATGAGGACTACCCGTGCGAGCCGGGAGCTCGCACCGATGAGTTCCCCGCGTCGCGCCTGTCTATACGCCTCAGACCGGCTGACGGGAGGATGGCGCCATGCGGAAACTGATCTACGGTATGAACCTGAGCCTGGACGGCTACATCGCCGCGGCCGGCGGCGACCTCGGCTGGAGCCGGCCGAGTGACGAGCTGTTCCAGTGGTGGCTCGAGCAGGAGCAGGCGATCGACCTGTTCCTGTACGGGCGCAGGCTGTGGGAGACGATGAGTTCCTACTGGCCGACAGGTGACCAGCAGCCGGGCGCCAGTCCGGCGGAGATCGAGTTCGCGCGGAACTGGCGGGACACGCCGAAGGTGCTGTTCTCCTCCACGACGATCGACAAGGTCGACTGGAACACCCGCATGGTGACTGGCGACGCGATCGCCGAGATCACCCGGCTCAAGGCCGAGGACGGCGGGCCGATGAGGGTCGGTGGTGCAATGCTCGCCGGGGCGGCCATGCGGGCTGGGCTGGTCGATGAGTACGAGATCGTCACCCATCCGGTCCTGGTGGGCGGCGGCACGCCGTTCTTCACCACGCTTGACAGCTGGGTGAACCTGAACCTGGTGGAGACGCGGGCGTTTCCCGGTGGGACGGTCCTGACCAGGTACGAGAGGCATTGAGCGCGATTCCGCTGCGCGACCACCAGCACTGGACGCCGCGACCTACAAGCGCCGCAACGTCGTCGAACGTTCCTTCTCCCTGATCGAACAATGGCGCGGACTCGCGACCCGCTACGACAAACTCGCCATCACCTACCGAGCCGCCGACACGCATTTAGGAGACACGCCCTAGGCGTCGGTGCTCCGGGCGATGTCGGCCTCGATCAGCTCCGCGATCTGGTCGGGCGTGTAACCCAGGGAAGCGAGGATCCGGCGGGTGTCCGCACCCTTCTCGCGCGGCGCCGTGCGGACCTCGCCGGGCGTTCGGCCGAGTTTGATCGGGATTCCGGTGCCCCGGTAGCCGTCCCGCTCCACCACCATGTTCCGGTGCAGCACCTGCGGATCGGTCAGCGCTTCGCCCACGTCGTGCACCGGCGTCGCAGGCACGCCGCGGTCCAGCAGCTTGCGGGCCAGCTCGTGACGGCGGTGGGCGGCGATCCGCTCGATGATCAGCGGGTGCAGCTCCGCGACGTTGCGGACCCGGTCGGCGTTCGTCGCGAACCGCGCTTCGTCGGCGATGTCCGGGATGCCGAGCAGCTCCGCGAAGTGGCGGAACTGGCGGTCGTTGCCGACCCCGATGAAGATCTGGCCGTCCTCGGCCTCGAAGGTGTCGTACGGGGCGATGGAGGGGTGCGCCGATCCGGTGCGCTGCGGGAGCTTCCCGGAGACCAGCCAGCCCGGGGAATGCGGGTGCAGCAACGAAATCGCGGTGTCGAGCAGCGTGCAGTCCACCAGCTGGCCGCGCCCGGTGGCGTGCCGGTCGTGGAGCGCGAGCAGCACGCCGGAGAACGCGTAGATCCCGGTCACCATGTCCACAATGGGCACTCCGACGCGCAGCGGCGGCCCGGACGGCTCGCCGTTGATGCTCATCAGCCCGCCGTAGGCCTGCAGGATCGCGTCGTAGCCGGGCATGCCGCCCATCGGCCCGTCGACGCCGAAACCGGTGATGCGGCAGTGGATCAGGCGGGGGTAGCGCTCCGCGATCGCCTCGTCGGAGAAACCCCACTTGGCCAGCGTGCCCGCCTTGAAGTTCTCCACCACGACGTCCGCGTCCCGCAGCAGCTCGTCGAGCACCCGCTGCCCGCCCGGCGAGGCGAAGTCCAGGCAGATGTTGTTCTTGTTGCGGTTGATCCCCGTGTGGTAGGCGCTCATGGTCTCGCTGACGAACGGCGGCCCCCAGGTGCGCGTGTCGTCGCCCGCGGGCGGCTCGACCTTGATCACCTCGGCGCCGTGGTCGGCCAGCATCTGGGTGCACAGCGGACCGGCGAGGATGCGCGACAGGTCGAGGACGCGAACGCCGCGGAGGCTGCCGTTCGGAGCGGTCATGAGCGGAGATCCCCGTTTCGATCAGTGGTTGCGGAACTTCCTGCGCGCAAGGCGACCCCGGCGCGTTCTCGGTGAGCGTTTTCATCCTGGTCGGCTCGCAGCCGCGGGTCGCGGAGCTGCACGTCCGCCACCCGCACCGCCACGCAAGACGAGGCTGGAAAACCTCAATACGACTTGGGCAGGCCGAGGACGTGGTTGGACACGTAGTTCAAGACCATTTCCTGGCTGACCGGGGCGAGGCGGAGGATGCGCGACTCCCGGAAGTACCGCTCCACGTGGTACTCGCGGGCGTAGCCCATGCCGCCGTGGGTCTGGATCGCCTGGTCGGCCGCCTGGAAGCCGGCGTCGGCGCACAGCCACTTGGCCATGTTCGCCTCCCGCCCGCAGGACAGGCCCTGGTCGTAGCGCCACGCCGCGTTGCGGGCCATCAGCTCGGCCGCGTCGAGCCGGGTCGCCGCCTCGGCGAGCGGGAACGCGATGCCCTGGTTCTGGCCGATGGGCCGGTCGAAGACGACGCGTTCCTTCGCGTAGCGCACCGCGCGGTCGAGCGCGGCCCGGCCGATGCCCAGCGCCTCGTGGGCCAGCAGGATCCGCTCCGGGTTGAGGCCGTCGAGCAGGTATTTGAAGCCCTGCCCCTCGGCGCCGACGCGGGCGCTCTCGGGCACGAACAGGTCGTCGATGACGACCTCGTAGGAGGCGACCGCATTACGGCCCAGCTTGGGGATCGGGCTCAGGTGCACGTGCTCGGGGTCGATGTCGATGAGGAACAGCGACATACCGTCGGTCGCGCGGTCGACCTCCTCGCGCCGGGTGGTGCGGGCGATCAGCACCATCTTCTGCGAGTCGCCCGCCTTGGTGATCCACACCTTGCGGCCGTTGATGACGTAGCCACCGGGCACGGGCTTGGCGAACGTGGAGATCCGGGTCGTGTCGGTGCCCGCGTCGGGCTCGGTGACGCCGAAGCAGACGTGCAGCGAACCCTCGGCCGCCGCCGGGAGGACCTCCTTGCGCAGTTCCTCGCTGCCGTGCTTGACGATCGTGTTGAGGCCGAAGATCGTCAGGTGCATGGTGCTGCAGCCGTTCATCCCGGCGCCCGAGGCGGCCACCTCTTCCAGCAGCAGCGCCGCTTCGAGGATGCCGAGCCCGCCGCCGCCGTACTCCTCGGGGATGGCGATGCCCAGCCAGCCGCCCTCGGCGAAGGCGTTGTAGAAGTCCCACGGGAACTCGTTGTTCGCGTCGCGCTCGGCCCAGTACTCGTCGGGGAAGCTGCGCGCCAGTTCGCGCGCGCCCGCCCGCAGGGACTGCTGGTCCGGGGTCAGTTCGAAGTGCATGGCGCTTTCCTTTCCGGCGTGCCTGGTGCCCGTACCAGCGGCGACACGTCGACCAACCCGGGCCGCGGACCGACCACGCGATGATCTGTTCCTAAATACGAACAACTAATCCAGCTACCGGGACACGATGATCGACCGGCACCCGGTCTGTCAACCGTCGGATCGCGGCCCCGAAGCGCATGAAGATCGACGAAAACCAGCACAAATCAGGAGCCGGGCGACTACCCGCGGCGAACCGCTTGACAGTGACCCGGTTCACTTCCTAGATTCGCCGCAGTTCCTATATCCGAACAACCACATCGTGATCGACCACGCATCGACGACCACCCGTCAAGAGGGACCCAAGCAATGACGCTGCACAATGGCGCGACGGCTCGCCCCGAGCCGTCCTCCCGCAAGGCCGTCGGACCCGCCGTAGTGATCGGATCCGCCCTCGAGTGGTTCGACTTCTACCTCTACGCCTCGATGGCCGCCCTGGTGTTCGGGCGCCTGTTCTTCCCGGCGAGCAACCCCACCACCGCCACCCTGGCGGCGATGGCGACCTTCGCGGTCGGCTTCCTCGCCCGCCCGTTCGGCGGCATCGTCTTCGGGATCCTCGGCGACAAGTACGGGCGCAAGATCGTGCTGTCGGCGACGTTCCTGCTGATGGGCATCTCCTCCGGGCTGATCGGCCTGCTGCCGACCTACTCCTCGGCCGGCATCGTCGCGCCGATCCTGCTGGTGGTCCTGCGCCTGCTGCAGGGCCTCGGCGCGGGCGCCGAGCTGGGCAGCGCGATCGCGGTGGCCTACGAGCACGCCGACGCGAAGTCGCGCGGCCGGCTGGGCTCGTGGCCGGCGCTGGGCGTCAACATCGGGCTGTTCGTCTCGTCGCTCACCGTGACGGTGCTGACGAGCTTCGGCAACGAGTTCCTCTACGACTGGGGCTGGCGCATCCCGTTCATCGCCAGCTTCCTCCTCGTCGCGCTCGGCTTCTGGGTGCGCCGCCAGATGCCCGAGACGCCGGAGTTCGAGAAGATCGCGCGTGACACCTCGGCCCGCAAGAAGGCCAAGCCGCTGCGCTCGCTGATCAAGTCGGACTGGCGCGGCCTGGCCGTGGTCATGGCGATCACCATCGGCTACAACGGCGTCAGCTACATCTTCAAGACGTTCTCGCTGTCCTACCTCAGCGAATTCCGCGACGTCGCGGCCAACGTCGGCGCGTTCGGCATCTCGCTGGCCAGCGCGTGCGCGATCCTCACCGTGCCCATCGCGGGCCGCATCTGCGACTCGGTGGGCGCCAAGAAGGTGATCGTCACCGGCGCGATCGCCACGGCGGCACTGGCGTTCCCGTTCTTCTGGCTGCTCGACTCAGGCCAGAGCCTCTACATCTGGATCGCGCTGATCCTCGCCACCGGCGTGGTAGTGCCCGCGATGCTGGCCGCGCAGGGCGCGTTCCTCTCCCAGCAGTTCCCCACCAAGGTGCGGGTGTCCGGCCTCGGCACCGGCCGGGAGGTCGGCGGGGCCTTCTCCGGCGGCCTCGCCCCGCTCGCGGCGCTGGCGCTGGTGACGGCGTCGCCCACGCACGCCACCTGGGGCGTCTCGCTGCTGTTCGTCGCCGGGGCGCTGTTCATCGGCGTGGGCGCGCTGTTCGACCAGACGAAGAGGGCAGAGGCTGCCGAACCCGCGCCCGCAGAGGAAGCCGTCCGATCCTGACCGTCCCGGGACTGCCCGATCCGCGGCCCCAAGCCCCATCCGCCGCCCGGCACCTCGCCGGGCGGCGTTTTCGCGCGAAATCGCCATCCTCCGGCCGCGCCGTCTCGTGAACGCAGGTGACAATTTTTTCTGATCGCGCATTTTTGCGTGCTCCGCAAAATTCCAGTAGCGTGGTCGTCATGGATGCCGAGGATCGCGAGCGGCCGGGCTTGCGGGAGCGCAAGAAGCAGGAGACCCGCCTCGCCCTGAGCTGGGCGGCCATCCGCCTCGCCGTGGAGCGGGGATTCGACAACGTGCGCGTCGAGGACATCGCCGCCGAGGTCGGCGTATCCCCGCGCACCTTCAACAACTACTTCGCCGGCAAGGGCGAGGCCATCGCCGCGCGACACCTGGAACGAGCCCGCCAGATCTCGGTGGAACTGCGCGCGCGGCCGGAATCCGAGCCGCTGTGGGAGGCCATCACCAACGCCGCGATGGCCCGCTTCTCCCTGGGGCAGGGCACCGGCGAGGACCAACCGGACCGGCAGTGGGTCGACGGCGTTCGGCTGATGGTTTCCGAACCGGCACTGCAGGGCGAGTTCATCAGGGCCAACGCCACGGCCGAGGCCGAGCTCGCCGCCGCCATCGCCGAGCGCACCGGCACCGACCCGGCGCGCGACATCTACCCGCGGTTGGTGGCCGGAGCGGTCGGAGTCGCGATCGCCGCATCCATCGAGCACTGGCTGAGCGCCGAAGAGCCCACCCCGATGGCTCCGGTGCTGCGCGACGCGTTCCAGCAGCTCGCCAACGGACTGCCCATCCCCTGACGACCCCACAACCGGACGACCCGGCGCCGCCGGGTCGATCGACCATGCCTTTTTCCGCCAGAACAAGGAGAAAACTCGTGATCGCCGATGTCGTGATCGCGGGCGCCGGCCCGAACGGGCTGATGCTGGCCTGCGAGCTGAGCCTGGCCGGAACGAAGCCGCTGGTGCTCGAACGCCTCCCGGAGCGCGCGACCGCACAGCGGGCCAACGGCCTGGTCGGGCAGGTGGTGCGGATGCTCGACCGCCGAGGCCTGCACCAGCGCTTCAGCGGGAGCCCCGAGCCGCCGCAGCCCGCTCCGGTGTTCGTGTTCGGCGCGATGCCGCTGGACCTGAGCGCCATCGAGGACAACCCGATGTACCTGATGCAGATGCCGCAACGCCGCATCGAGCAGGTCCTGGAAGAACGCGCCGTCGAGCTCGGCGTGGAAATCCGCTGGGGGCACGAACTCGTCGGACTGGCCCAGGACGACGACGCGGTCGCCATCGACGTCGCCGGGCCGGACGGCCACTACCGGCTGCGCGCCCACTACCTGGTCGGCGCGGACGGCGGGCACAGCCCGACGCGCAAGCTCTCCGGCATCGGTTTCTCCGGCGTCACCAAGGAGAACGTCGTTTCGCGCCTCGCGCACGTCAGCATTCCGAGCTCGCTGGTCGATCCGGCGACGGGCGGCCTGGACGTCCCCGGCTACGGCGTCATCCCGCCGTTCATGCACCACCGCACCGAGCGAGGAGTGCTGGCGTACGCACCGTTCCTCGACGGCCGAACGGCCGTGTCCACAATGGAGTGGGGCTCGGCAGGGGCGGACGAAACCGCGCTGACGCTGGACGAACTGCGCGCGAGCGCACGCCGGGTGCTCGGGGTTGACCTGCCGCTGGAGCCGCCGGAAGGCGACGGCCCGCACCTCACGCGCCGGTTGACGGGCGGCAACACCCGGCTGGCGGACCGGTACCGGGACCGGCGGGTGCTGCTGGTCGGCGATGCCGCCCACGTGCATTCGGCGATCGGCGGCCCCGGCCTGAACCTGGGCCTGCAGGACACCGCGAACCTGGGCTGGAAGCTCGCGGCCGAGCTGCAGGGCTGGGCGCCGCCCGGCTTGCTGGACAGCTACGAAGCCGAGCGGCGGCCGGTGGCCCGGCGAGTGGTCATGCACACCCAGGCCCAGTCGGCGCTGCTCGCGCCCGGTGGCGAGACCACCGCGCTGCGGGAGCTCTTCGGCGAGCTCCTCCACGAGCCGCGCAACATCAAGCACATCGCGGACATGATGGCGGGCGCGGACATCCGCTACGAGATGGGCACCAGCGCAACGCACCCGCTGATCGGCCGGTGGGCGCCCGACCTGGTGCTCGACACCGGGACCGGCAGCGTCCGGCTCGCCGAGCTGACCGCGAACGCCCGGCCGCTCCTGCTGGACATGACCGAGGGCGCCGGGCTGTCCGAAGACCTCGCCGGCTGGACCGACCGGGTGGAGGCGGTCAGCGGCCGCGCCGGGACTTCGCCGACCGCGATGCTGCTGCGGCCGGACGGCTACGTCGCCTGGGCGTCGAGTTCGGCACAACCGGACGCCCAGGAGCGACGCAGCCTCCGCGAGGCCCTGACCACGTGGTTCGGCCCCGGTTCGCCCTAGGGGTTCAGAATGCGGCGTCAGCCGCATGCGGTGTGGGACTCAGCTCGCACCGCCGCGGGTTCTCAGATGTCGTCTGGCGAGGACAGCCCCGATGCCGCGTGGTCATACGCAAGTCGGGGCTCCCACAGTCCAGGGCGGCGTCTGAGATTCCGCCACCCGCACCGCCACGCAAGCCCATTCTGAAAAACCTCCTTTCAGCGGCGAATCTTGATGTTCTCGATCTCCACCGGCAGGACCGGCTCGCCGTCCTGGTCGCCGCCTTCGCCCGGGATGATGCCGCCCGCGACGATCTCGTCGAGCACGTCCATGCCCTCCACGACCCGGCCCAGCACCGTGTACCCGGGCTTGATGTTGGCATGCGAGTGCACGATGAAGAACTGGCTGCCGTTGGTGTCCGGCCCCTGGTTGCCCATCGCGATGGTGCCGCGCGGGTAGGTCTCGGCGCCGGTGACCTCGTCGGCGAACCGGTAGCCCGGGCCGCCCTTCTCCACCGAGTAGATGTCGCCGCACTGCAGCACGCCGAGCCGCGCCGAGTTGGTCAGCCGCCAGCAGCGGGAGTCGTCGTAGAAGTCCTTGCGGGCCAGGTGCACGAGGTTGTGCACCGCGCACGGCGCGTTCGCGCGGTCGAGCTCGACGACCACGTCGCCGTGGTTGGTCCGGATCGTGGCGTGGACCGTGCCCTCGTTCTTGGCCGCGGGATGCGGCGGCCGGACCGGTCGCGCGGCCGGGTTCTCCGGCGTCGGGATGTACTCGCACATCGTGCGCGGACTCGACCACTGCTGCGGCTGGGCCTCCGCAGCGCCCATCGTGACCGTGGTGAGCATGATGCCGAGCACCCCGGCTAACCAACGCATTTTCATGCGAAGAACCTAGCCAGCCGCGCGACCGGTAGATACCGACGAAAGCAGCAGTCAGGGCGCGACGTCGGCGTAGTCGGTGCCGACCTTGAGCGCATCGATCTCGTTGACCACGTCGTCGCCCTCGGCCCCGTAGACGCCCCACTTCGGGTGGTTCTCGCTGTCGAAGGTGCGGCACGCCCAGCGCTTCGAGCCGTCGCTGAAGGTCTGCTGCTCGCCGTTGAACCAGAACTCGACCCAGCCGCCGGTGGTCTCGTCGGACAGGTGCAGGCCGAGGACGATGCTGTGCCACTCCCCCGCCGCGATCGGGTGCTCCCAGATGATGCGCGTGGCGTCCGGTTGGCGTTGCAGCAGCGAGAGCTTGCCGTCGATCACCTTGAGGACGACCGGGTAGTTCTGGATGTGGCTGCCGTAGGACTTCCACTGGAAGGTGGCGTTGTTGTCGACGGTGCTGGAGAGCTTGCTGCGCCAGCCGAGGTAGTAGGTGGAGCCGTTCTCGAAGTCGTGCTCCTTGCCGTCGATGGCGATGCCGCGGCTCTCGCACCGCCGGCTCTCGGCGGGCTTGTCGTAGCGCCACACCGCGCCGTGCTCCGGATCGTCGACGGCCGTGACGCTGCCCGGCGCGGCGCATTCCGAGCCGATGTGGGCGAACACGCCCTTGCCGTGCGCGGCGTCGCCGTCCCAGATGGCCGCGGCTGCTGCTGGGGGCGCGGACGCCACGACGAGCGCCGCCGCCAACAGGGCCACGGCGGGAAATCTCCCGGCCATGATCGTTCCCTTCCGGCGGCGGAAGGCCAGATCTACCGGATGCCGGCGGCCGGCGTCCAGGGGCGTCACCCGAACCGCCGGACGCCCACTCCACACCCATGTAACCCACATGAGTGAATGTCAGATTGAACATCACTAACTGTAGTCAGTAGATATTTCGTCATTCACCAGCACGAACGCCAGATCATCAGGATCTTGTGGCGCTTCCCGCTGCGGCGATCGCGGGATTTCAGAGTTGGCCCGCCAGTGTCGACTACGTAGCGTGTCCGCCAGTCGGATCCCCGAACCGACGCGGAAGCTCGCAGCGCCGAACCCTGCCCCGCGCGGCTTCCCACCCCCCGAACGAACGACTGGGCAGGGGCGAGCACCCCGAACCGGGTTCCGGCGGCGTCCCCGCACGCCCACCCGCGGCACGAACGTGCCCGCTCGCAGGCGCCAGCAGGAGACCGCCCATGACGCGTACCCCGAAGCGCACGGCCGCCCGCATCGCCGCCCGAGTGGCGTTCGCCGGCCTGATCGCCGCCGCTCCCCTGGCCACGGCCATCCCCGCCAACGCCGCCTCGGCGTCCACTTGGGACGCCGTGGCGAAGTGCGAGAGCTCCGGCAACTGGAAGGCCAACACCGGCAACGGCTACTACGGCGGCCTGCAGTTCACCCAGTCCACCTGGGCCGCGTTCGGCGGCAAGGACTACGCCCCCAAGGCCTCCCAGGCAACGCGCGAACAGCAGATCGCGGTCGCCGAGAAGGTCCTCGAGAAGCAGGGCCCGAAGGCCTGGCCGGTGTGCTCGAAGAAGGCTGGCCTGACCCGCTGACCTCCGGTGTGGATGGAGCAGGTCCGCTGCTCAGGACCCGTGAGTGCTTTGGGGCGTCATAGCACCCCAAAACACTCACGGGCGAGCACCTGGACCAACGCTCGCCCCGCGGCGACGTGACGAGCCCCACTGCCCGGCGATCGCGGAATAACCGGGGCGACTGTTCCGTTATCCCTGCCGCGCGGGGCGGCTGCCTCGCGCCTGTCGCACGCGATGAAAGGCTGATGCCGCCGTGGCCGTTGCCCTCTCCATTCTCGATCTGGCACACATCGGCCCTGGCGAGACGGCCGCCGATAGCTTCACCGCGAGCGTTGACCTGGCGCAACGCGCCGAATCGCTGGGCTACCGGCGGATCTGGTACGCCGAGCACCACAACATGTCGTCGATCGCGTCGTCGGCCACCAGCGTGCTGATCGGCCACGTCGCCGCGCACACCAAGACCATCCGGCTCGGCGCCGGCGGCGTGATGCTGCCCAACCACGCGCCGCTGACCATCGCCGAGCAGTTCGGCACCCTCGAAACGCTGTTCCCGGGGCGGATCGACCTCGGCCTCGGCCGGGCCCCGGGCAGCGACCAGAAGACGATGCGGGCGCTGCGCCGCGACCCGTCCTCGGCCGAGACGTTCCCGCAGGACGTGCTGGAACTGCAGGGATACCTGTCGGGCGAGACCCGGGTCCCCGGGATCAACGCGACGCCGGGCGCGGGGACCAACGTGCCGCTGTACATCCTCGGTTCCTCCCTGTTCGGCGCCAGGCTCGCGGCGCTGCTCGGCCTGCCCTACTCGTTCGCTTCGCACTTCGCTCCCGACGCGCTGGAGGCCGCCGTTTCGCTGTACCGGCAGGAGTTCCAGCCGTCCGCGCAGCTCGCCGAGCCGTACGTGATCGCCGGGGTCAACGTGATCGCGGCGGACACCACCGACGAGGCCGAGGAGCACTTCCAGGCGGCGAAGCGCTACCGGGTGGCCCGAATGCTCGGCCAGGGCAGGGAATTCACCCCGGACGAGGCGGACGCGATCCTCGCTTCCCCGGCCGGGCAGCAGGTCCTGCAGATGGCCAAGTACTCGGCGGTCGGCACGCCCGCCGAGGTCGACGACTACCTGGACCGGTTCGCCGAGCGGTCCCAGGCCGACGAGCTGATCGTCGTGTCCGCGGCGCCCGACCGCGGGGCATGGCGCCGCTCGCTCGAACTCCTCGCCGACGTCCGCGGCCTGGTCCCGGCCTGATCGACGGTCACCGCCTGGCTGCGGGATCCCCGACTCTTGCGTATGACCAATGCGCGGCGTCGGGGACCGGCCTCGCCAGTGGCCCGATAAGGGCGGGCACAGCCTGAGAACCCGCGGCGATGCGAGTTGCGCAGGTACTGCGCCGCTCCAAGGACGTAGATCAAAAACCCTGATCAGCGGGTGGGCTCGCGCCGGAACGCCGCCCGCGCCCACAGGTAGCCGGCGAGCGCGATCGCGACCGGCCAGGCGACGGCGAGCACCGCGTTCGCGCCGACCGGGGTGCCCATCAGCAGTCCGCGCACCGTCTCGATGATCGGGGTGAAGGGCTGGTGCTCGGCGAACCAGCGCAACCCGGCCGGCATCGAGTCGGTGGGCACGAACGCGCTGCCGAGGAACGGCAGGAACATCAACGGCAGGCCGACGTTGCTCGCCGTCTCGGCGCTCCTGGCGACCAGGCCCATCGCGACCGACACCCAGGTGAGCGCGAGCGCCAGCAGCGCGAGCAGGCCGAGGGCGCCGAGCCACGCCAGCGGTCCGCCGGTGGGCCGGAAACCCAGCAGCAACGCGACGAGCACGACCAGCACGACGCTGATCATCGTCTGGATCACGCTGCCGACCACGTGCCCGGTCAGCACCGACGCCCGGGAGATCGCCATGGTGCGGAACCGGTTGATGATGCCCTCGGTCATGTCCACGCAGACCGACACCGACGCCGCCACGGACCCGGACGTCGCGGCCATCAGGATGATCCCGGGCGCGACGTAGTCGATGTACCCGGCGCCCCCTGCCGCGACCCCGAGCCCGGCGCCCAGCACGCCGCCGAGGACGTAGACGAACAGCAGCATCATCACGATCGGCATGCCGATCACCGACAACGACATGCCCGGATAGCGCAGCGCGTGCAGCAGGTTCCGGCGCAGCATCGTCATCGAATCGCTCGCGGCGTGGGAAAGGGTGCTCATCGGAGCGGCTCCTTCTCGTTGTCGGGGCGGCCGGTGAGGGCGAGGAAGACGTCGTCGAGGTCGGGGGTGTGCACGGACAGCGCGTCGGGCTTGATCGACTCGGCGTCGAGGCGGTCCAGCAGGCCGCGCAGCGCCGGAACGCTGCCGTCGTTGGGGATCTGCAGGGTGAGCGCCTCGTCGTCGCGGGCGACGTCGCGGAAGTTCCGGGCCGCCGCGGCGAGCTCGGCGGCACCGGCGAACCGCAGGCTGACGTGGCCGCCCGGGATCCGGCGCTTGAGCTCGGCCGCGGTGCCTTCGGCGACCAGCCGCCCGTGGTCGAGCACGGCGATCCGGTCGGCGAGCTGATCCGCCTCCTCCAGGTACTGCGTGGTCAGGAAGATCGTGACGCCACCGGCCACCAGGTCGCGGATGATCTGCCACATGGTCCGGCGGCTGCGCGGGTCCAGCCCGGTGGTCGGTTCGTCGAGGAAGATGACGCGCGGATCACCGACCAGCGTCATCGCGAGGTCGAGCCGCCGCCGCATGCCGCCGGAGCAGGTCGCTGCCGGCTTCCGGCCCACCTCGACCAGGTCGAACCGCTCCAGCAGCTCCGCGGCCCGCTGCCGGCCGACGGGGCGGCGCAGGTGGTGCAGGTCGGCCATCAGGAGCAGGTTCTCCTCGGCGGTGAGCAGGTTGTCGACCGCCGAGAACTGGCCGGTGACGCCGATCGCGGCGCGCACCGCGTCGGGACCGTCGGCCAGGTCGTGCCCGGCGACGCGGATGTGCCCGGCGTCGGCGCGGATGAGCGTGGACAGGATCTGCACGGTGGTGGTCTTGCCCGCGCCGTTGGGGCCCAGCAGCGAGTAGATGCTGCCCTGCGGGATGTCCAGGTCGATGCCGTCGAGCACGACCTTGTCCCCGAACGACTTCCGCAGCCCGCGGGCCGCGATGGCGGATCGTCCAGCCATGCCCCCTCCTTCCGTCGTAGCAACGCGTTGATCGCGATCACCGGGCCGACCGCCGGTTCCGCGACCCCACGAGATCGATGGCATCACTATGGCACCATACTGGCACTCAATCAAGCCACTTTGGCTCACCTAGACGCCAAGGACCAACAACCGCGACACGAAAGGCCAGGTGGACGCGCGGCCAGACCGGTTTCAGCCGCAATTTCCATTGAAATCGAAGGTTCGATTTCAATGGAAATTGCGGACGGACAGCACGAACATGACCGCGTCGACGACGATCAGCGCAGGGGGGCGCTCCAGCGCACGCTGGTTCCGCCCGTCGGCAGCGGCCGAACCGCGCACTGCCCGCCCAGCTGATCCGCGCGCTCCGCGAGGTTGCGCAGGCCGCTGGGCGTGACGTCGGCCGGGATGCCGATGCCGTTGTCGGTCACCTCGATCGACAGGGTGTCGTCCAGGGCGATCGCGACCGACAGCTCCGATGCCCGCGCATGCCGGATCGTGTTGCTCACCGCCTCCAGCACGACCGCCTCGGCGTTCTCGGCCAGCTTCGGCGGCAGCACGTCGAGCGGGCCCGCCATCCGCACGGTGATGCGGATCGGGCTGTCGCCGACCACGTCGGTGACGACGCGCTGCACCCGCGCCCGGAACCGCACCGCGCTCTCCGCGGTGGCCTGCAGGTCGAAGATGCTGGCGCGGAGGTCCTGGATCACCTCGTGCAGCTGGTCGATGTGCTCGGTCAGCCGGGCGGCCACGATCGGCACCTTCGCGCGGCGCTGCGTGCCCTGCATCGCCATGCCGATGGCGAACAACCGCTGGATGACGTGGTCGTGCAGGTCGCGCGCGATGCGGTCGCGGTCGGCCAGCACGTCGAGCTCCCGGCGGGCGGCCTGCGCTTCGGCGCGCTGCAGGGCCAGCGCCGCCTGGTCGGCGAACGAGGACACCACCTGCAGCTGGTTCTCGTCGAATCCCGGCGCCCCGGCATCGCGCGCGGTGAGCAGCACGCCGGACGTGGTCTCGTCGGCCCGCATCGGAACCGCGAGCGCGGCGCCGAACTGCACGACATTGCCCTCGGTGATGTCGAAGGCGAGGTTCGAGACGTTGCGCGGCAACCGCTCCCGGAACACCTGCCCGGTGGTGGAACCGCTGACCGGGATAGTCCGGTGCGCCAGGTCTTCGATGTCCAGCCCGACGGACACGGTGATGACGAGGTCGGTCACCTCCGCCGCGTCCTCGCCGGCCGCGGGCACCGCGACCAGGGCGTAGTCGGCGGCGGTGAGCTCCGCCGCCCGCTCGGCGATCATCTGCAGCGCGTCGATGGGATCGGTGCCCGCCAGCAGTTCCGCGGTGATCTCGCCGGTGGCGTCCAGCCAGCGCTCCCGGCGGCGGACCTCCTCGAACAACCGGGCGTTGTCCACCGCGATGCCCGCCGCGCCGGCCAGCGCCTGCATGACGACCTCGTCGTCCTCGGTGAACTCCCCACCGCCGCGCTTCTCCGTCAGGTACAGCCGCCCGAACGTCTCCTGCCGGGCGCGGATCGGCACGCCGAGGAAGCCGCGCATCGGGGGGTGGTGCGCCGGGAACCCGATCGAAGCCGGGTGGTCGGAGATTTCGGTCAGCCGCAGCGGCTTGTCCGCCTCGATGACCACGCCGAGCACGCCGTGCCCCGTGGGCAGCGAGCCGATGCGCTCCCTCGTCGGCTCGTCGATGCCCTCGTACACGAACTGCGACAGCTCGCCGCCGGGGCCCAGCACGCCGATGGCGCCGTAGCGGGCGTCGACGAGCTCCATGGCGGTGTGCACGATGCGCCGCAGCGCCGCGTCGAGTTCGAGCTCCGACGAGATCGCGAGTACGGCCGACAGCACGCCGTCCATCCGCTCGCGCAGCCCGATGATCTCCTCGATGCGCACCTGGACCTGGTTCAACAGCTCCCTCAGCCGCAACCGGGAGAACGTGTCCGCGACCGACCTCGACGGGTCCTGCGGCTCGCCGGGCCTCGGCGCGTCCGCCCTGCTCACGCGTCTACTGTGGCACGTCCGACCGATTCGCACCGGGTGCCGAGTGGTGACGATCGACTCTGGTTCGCCGCGCCCGCCACCGGCACGCTGGCAGCAGGCGACCGGAGGGAGGCCCGATGAACACGCCGATCGGCGCAGTGGGGTGCCTGACGGCCGACCAGGTCCGGGATGTTCTGCTCAAGGCCACTTCCGCGCCGTCGCTGTACAACAGCCAGCCCTGGCGATTCCGCTGCACGGCCGACACCATCGCGCTGCACGCGGACCGGTCCCGCGCCGTGCCGGTGGCCGACCCGGAGCACCGCGAACTGGTGCTCGCCTGCGGCGCGGCGCTGTTGAACCTGCGGCTGGCGTTGCGGGCGGCCGGGGTGCAGCCGGACGTGAACGTGCTGCCGCACCGCTGCACACCGGACCTGCTCGCGATGGTGCGCCCCGCCAGGCGGCGCCCGGCGACGCCCACGGATGTCGAACTCGCGGCCGCGATCCCGCGACGCCGCACCAATCGCAAGCCGTTCCTGCCCACCGCGGTCCCGGGGTCGCTGCACAGCCAGCTGCGGCAGGCGGCGGAGGCCGAGCGCGCGTGGCTGGCGATCCCGGAGCGCGAACAGCTGCCGAAGCTGCAGGCGCTGGCCCAGCAGGCGCATGACGCACAGCTCTCGGATGCGGAGTTCATGGCGGAGCTGCGGTTCTGGACGGGCCGCAACTCGGGCTCGCCCGACGGGGTGCTCGTGAGCAGCAGCGGGCCGCTGCCGGAGCCGCAGGACGAATGGGTGCTGCGCGACTACAGCCGCGGGCAGGCGAACACCCGGGTGGCGGGCAAGGACTTCGAGCCGGAGCCGCTGATCTGCGTGCTCGGCTCGTTCCAGGACGGGGTGTCCGCGCAGCTGCACGCCGGGATGGCGATGCAGCGCGTGCTGCTGGCCGCCACCGCCGCCGGGCTGTCGAGCTCGTTCATCTCCCAGATCGTCGAGGTGCCCACCACCCGCAAGGAGCTGCGCGAACTCATCGGCGGCGGCCTGTGGCCGCAGGCCGTGCTGCGCATCGGCTACGGATCGCCGGTGCCCGCGACGCCGCGACGCTCCCTGGACGACGTGGTCGCCCGCAACTGACGGGCCTCAGGCCCGCTTCGGCCGGTGGTGCAGCTGGGTGGCCAGGACCGCCGCCTGGGTCCGGCGCTGCAGGCCCAGCTTGGACAGCAGCCGGGACACGTAGTTCTTGACCGTCTTCTCCGCCAGGTACATCCGGTCGGCGATCTGCCGGTTGGTCAGGCCCTGGCGGATGAGGTCGAGCAGGATGCGCTCCTGGGGCGTCAGGTCGGGCAGCGCCGCGGCGCTGTCCAGCTTGGCGCGCAGCTTGTTCACCAGCTCCGCGGTGCCCTGCTCGCCGAGCAGCGACCGGCCCGATCCGACCGTGCGCACCGCCGATGCCAGCTCCATCCCCTTGATGTTCTTGACCACGTAGCCCGCGGCGCCGGCCAGCATCGCGTCCAGCATGGCCTGCTCGTCCGAGAACGAGGTCAACATCAGGCAGTTCAGGCCGGGCAGCCGGGACCGCAGCTCCCGGCAGAGCTCGATGCCGTTGCCGTCCGGGAGCCGCACGTCGAGCACGGCCACGTCCGGCCGCAGGGCGGGGATGCGGGCCTCCGCCTCGCCGGCCGTGGCGGCCTGGCCCACGACTTCGAGGTCTGGCTCGGCGCTGAGCAGGTCGGCCAGTCCGACCCGCACCACCTCGTGGTCGTCGACCAGGAACACCGTCGTCTTGCCGGACCGGGTGTCATCCACCCGTCCAGGCTACGAGCGCACCCGGGTCGCTGCCCGATGCTCTTCGCCGGTCTCAGGAGTCGGTGCGGAAGGTGAAGCGGACCTTGCCGACCCAGATCTCGTCGCCGTCGGCCAGCACGGCGGCGTCCACCGGCAGCCGGTTGAGGTAGGTGCCGTTGAGCGAGCCGCCGTCGACGAGCACCCACCGGCCGCCCTCCTCGCGCAGTTCGGCGTGCACGTGCGAGACGGTGACGTCCTCGACCACGATGTCGCAGTCGCGGCCGCGCCCGATGGTGGTGCGCGGCATGCCGATCGTGAACCCCGTCCCCGCGTCGGGCCCGCGGCTGATCACGAGCCGGGCGCGCCCGCTGTGCGCCTCGGGCGCGCGTGGCGCCGGCACCTGCTGCCCCGCCGTGGCGGGGACCGGCCAAAACCGGGTCGGCTCGTCGATCCGAATGTCGTTCATCATCAACCTCCTCGCGAGCAAGCGAAAACGCCGCGGCGGGCGACGTTGTCCGGGTGCGGCGACCAAAGCCAGCATGCCCGGATCCGGCCGCCGCTCGCCAGGACCTTCGTCCTCACTTTCGAAGCCCGGCACCCGAGCCGCCGACGGCCCGGTCACATGGTTCGCGCCAAGATCACCCGGTAGGCGAGTATCGAAGCCCTCCGCAAGCTCCTCTGACGCCTCGCGAAAAGGGAACTCCCCCTGCCGCGAGGGGGTGGGCGGCAGGGGGAGCGTTCTGGGGGGGCTTACTTCACCGCTCCCATGGAGAGGCCTCGGACCAGGTGGTTCTGGGCCACCCAGCCGATGATCATCACCGGTAGCGACGCCAGGAGGGCCGCCGCCGACAGCTGGGCCCAGTACAGGCCCTCGCTGGTGATGAAGCCGACCAGGAACACCGGCACCGTGCCCGCCTGGGCCGCCGTCAGGTTCACCGCGAAGAAGAACTCCGTCCAGGAGAAGATCACGCAGATCAGCGCCGTCGCCGCGATGCCTGGTGCCACCACCGGCAGGATGACCTTGAACAGCAGGGTCGGCAGCTTCGCGCCGTCCACGCGGCCCGCCTCCACCATCTCCTTCGGCACTTCCAGGAAGAACGAGCGCATCATCCAGATCGCCAGCGGCAGGTTCATCGCCGTGTAGAGGATGACCAGCACCCAGACGTTGTCCAGCAGCTTCAGGTTCTGCGAGATCACGTACAGCGGGATGATCGCCGCGACGACCGGCAGCATCTTGGTGGACAGGAAAAACCCGAGCGCGTCCCGGGTGCCCGGCACCGCCGAGATCGACAGCGCGTAAGCCGCCGGGACCGCCATCAGCAGCACCAGCAGCGTCGACACCACCGTGACGAACGCCGAATTGCCCAGGTACGGCAGGAAACCGCGTTCCAGGACGCCGGCGAACTGGTCCAGCGTCGGGGCGAACACCAGCCGCGGCGGCTCGGTGTAGGCGTCGGCCTCCTGCTTGAACGCCGTGAGCACCATCCACAGCAGCGGGAAGACGAACAGGATGGCGACCAGCCAGGTGAACGCGGTCAGCGCCCACCTGCCGGCCGGGTTTCCGGCACGCATCATCGCACCTCGCTCACGCCGAAGGTCCGGAACATCAAGCGCAGCGCGAACGTCGCCACGATCAGGGTCAGCACGACGACGATGACGCCCATCGCCGAGGACTGCCCGATGTCGAAGCCCTCGAAGGCGCGCTGGTAGATGTAGTAGGGCAGGTTCGTGCTGGCGGTACCCGGGCCGCCCTGGGTCATCAGGAAGATCGCGTCGAAGCTGTTCACGATGTAGATCGCGCCGAGCAGGATCGCCAGCTGCAGGTAGCGGGCCAGCTGCGGCAGGGTGATCGACGCGAAGATGCGCCACCGGCCCGCGCCGTCCACCGCCGCGGCTTCGAGCACCTCCTTGGACTGCCCCTGCAGGCCCGCGAGGATCAGCAGCATCATGAACGGCGTCCACTGCCAGACGATCTGCGCCATGACCGACGCCAGCGGGAACTCCGACAGCCAGTCGGTGTCGCCGCCGAAGACGAAGTTCAGCAGGCCGAAGGTCGGGTCGAACATCGTCGTCTTCCACAGCAGCGCGCCGGCCGCCGGGAGGATCAGGAACGGCGTGATGAGCAGCGTGCGGACCACCCCGCGGCCGGTGAACTGCCGGTCCAGCAGCAGCGCCAGCCCGAGGCCGAGCAGCATCGCCACCAGCACGCAGACCACGGTCAGCAGCACCGTGGTCAGCATCGCGCCGCGGAACTGGCTGTCGGTGAACACGTCGACGTAGTTGCGCAGCCCGACGAAGTGGCGGGAGCCCGGCCGCACCAGGTTCCAGGACTGGAACGAGTAGATCACCGTGAGCACGAACGGGATCTGCGTGACCAGGATCGTGAACAGCAGGGCGGGCAGCAGCGGGGCCCGGCGCAGCCAGGCGGTGCCGGACCACTTGCCGACCGGCTTGCGCACCTGGGCGGGCATCGTGACAGGTGTCGTGGCGGTCTGGGTCATCTGGTCTCCCGGTATGCCGCGCCGACCGATTCGGCGTACTCCTGGGACTGCTGGAGCGCCTCGTCGACCGTGATCTGCCCCGCGATGGCGGCGGACAGCTGCTGGCTGACCCGCGTGCCGAGGTCCTGGAACTCCGGGATGCCGACGAACTGGATTCCCGGGTACGGCACCGGGTGCAGCATCGAGTTGCTCTGCTGGGCGCGATCGATTCCGTCCAAAGTGGCCGGTGCGTAGGCCTGGGCGGCCTGCTGGTACTCGGGGATCTGGTACGTCGACAGGCGGCAGCCGGGCGGAACCCGGTTCCAGCCGAAGGTGGTGCCGACGTTGCGCACGAACTCCTTGTCGGTCATCCAGCGCATGAACCGCCAGGCGGCGTCCTTGTCCTCGGCGACCTTCGGCATGGCCAGCGACCAGGTGTAGAGCCAGCCGCTGCTGGCGGTGCGCTCGACCGGGGCCGCGACGTAGCCGGACTTGCCGACGACGTTGCTGCTCTCCGGGTCCTCGTTGGTGCCGGCCATGACCGTGGCGTCGTACCACATCGCCGCCTGGCCCTGCCCGTAGCGCGTGCCGCATTCGGAGAAGCCCGCGCTCGACGCGCCGACCTCGCCGTGCTCGCGCACCAGGTTCACGTAGAACTCGGTGGCGGAGCGGAATTCCGGCGACGTCAGCTGCGCGTTCCAGTTCTCGTCGAACCAGCGCGCCCCGAAGGTGTTCGCGACCGTGGTGAACGGCGCGAGGCTCTCGCCCCAGCCCGGCTTGCCGCGCAGGCAGATGCCGGACACGCCCGCGGCCTTGTTGTCGAGCCTCGCCGCGAAGTCGGCGATCTGCTGCCAGGTGGGGCGTTCCGGCATGGTCAGCCCGGCCTGCTCGAACAGGTCCTTGCGGTAGGCCAGGAACGACGACTCGCCGTAGAACGGCACCGCGTACATCGAGCCCTGGTGGGACAGCGAGTCCCGGATGCTCGGGATGAAGTCGCCCGGGTCGTAGCCCTCGCTGCCGTCGATGTAGGGCTGCAGGTTCTCCAGCCAGCCGTTGGCCGCCCACTGCGGCGTCTCGTAGTTGCTGATCATCACCACGTCGAACTCGCCGCCCTCGGTGGCGGTCGACGCGGTGATCTTGGCGCGCGCCTGGTTCTCGGGCAGCTGCACGAACTTCAGCTTGATGCCGGGGTTGTCCCGCTCGAACTGGTCCGACAGCGCGATCGCGTCCTCCATCTGCGGGTTCGACACGATCGCGACGACCAACGTCCGCCCGCCGGAGCCCAGCGCCCCGGCGCCGGCACAGCCGGTGAGCGTGAGCAGCGCGGCGCACGCGAGCAGCGCGAGCTTCCTCATTCGCCTATGCATCAACGCCTCCCGGCAGCACCTGGACCTTCAGCCCGGCACCGCTGCGCATCAGGTCGAGCGCCGCGGGGAACTCCTCCAGCGGCAGGGTGTCGGTGAGCAGCGCGGCGGTGTCGATCGCACCAGAGGCCACCAGGTTCAGCGCGGCGCCGAAGCTGTTGAGCACCGCCATGGAACCGACGATCTTGATCTCGTCGTTGTAGATCCGGAACGGCGAGAGCGACACGCGGGCCTCTTCCGGGGCCACGCCGAACACCAGCAGCCGGCCGCCGCGGCGCAGCGAGTCGAAGGCCGCCTCGATCGCGGGCGCGGCACCGGTGCAGTCGACCGCGGCGTCGAACCGCTCGTCGAGCTCGGCGACGTCGGTGCCGACCGCCACCGCGCCGAGCTTGCTCGCCCGGCCCAGCCGCGCCTCGTTGCGGTCGACCACCGTGACGTGCGCGCCGCCGCGCTGGAGCAGCTGCTGCATGAGCAGCCCCATCGTGCCCGCGCCCACCACGAGGAACCGCTCGCCCGCTTCGACGCCGATCTGCCGGACGCCGTGCACCGCGCACGACACCGGTTCGACCAGCGCGCCCTGCTGCCAGGTCATCTCGTCCGGCATCCGGTAGCAGGTGGCCGCCGGAACGGCGACGTACTCGGCGAACGCACCGTCCACGGTGTCGCCGGTGGCGTTCCAGTTCGCGCACAGGTTGCCGTGGCCGGAGCGGCAGGGCGTGCAGTACCCGCAGAACAGCGAGGGATCCACCGCGACCCGGTCGCCGGCCTTCCAGGCCCCCGGCACCTCCGCGCCGATCTCGACGACCTCGCCGGCGAACTCGTGGCCCGGGACGATCGGGTAAGGCGTGGGTGGGAAGTGGCCGTCGGCGATGTGCAGGTCCGTGCCGCAGATCCCGCACGCACCGACCTTGATCACCAGTTGCCCGTCCCCCGGCTTCGGATCCGGCACGTCGCCAACCCTGATCGAACCGGGCTGGTCGATGATCGCGGCGCGCATGACACTCCATTCCGGTCTGCTCATATGAGCGCACTTGATCGCGGGCGTCCCGCAATACGCGGAGCATTCAAGGACTTCATGCCGAGATACGTCAACCTTTGGGCCAGATTTCGAGCTATCGTGCTCATATGAGCACCAAGAGGATCCGGATGACCGACACGATCACTGCGGCGTCGATCGCGCACCGGTTCTACGTCCAGGGCCGGTCCAAGCTGGAGATCGCCGAGGAATTCGGGATCAGCCGCTTCAAAGCGGCGCGCATCCTGGCCGCGGCACAGGAAACCGGCCTGGTCCGGATCGAGTTCGACCTGCCGGTGCCGGTGGACCTGCCGATGTCCGACGAGGTCCGCGCCGCCTACGGGCTCCGCCGGGTCATGGTGCTCAATCGAGCGGAATCGAAGGCGGACCGGCCGGAGCTGCGCCGCCGGATCGGCTCGCTGGCGGCGCGGCTGCTGACCGAGCTCGCCACGCCGGACGACGTGATCGGCCTGGCCTGGGCGCGTTCGGTGAACGCGATGGCCGAAGCCGTCGATTCCCTCCCGAAGTGCCCGATCGTGCAGCTGTGCGGGGTACAGGCGGGCATGGACATGCGCGACCGGTCGGTGGAGACGGTGGGCCGGGTCGCGGCGGTCGGCGGCGGCGACTCCTACCCGATCTACGGCCCGCTGGTGCTGCCGGACCGCCGGACCACCGACATCCTGCGCAAGCAGCCGGGCATCGCGGAGACCTTCGACCAGTTCCAGCACCTGACCAAGGCCGTGGTGAGCATCGGCGCCTGGCAGCCTGGCGAATCGACGGTGTACGACGCGCTGACCCCGAGCGAACGGGACTCGATCGGCCGGCGCGGCGCGACGGCGGAGATCGCGGCCCGCCTGTTCGACGAGAACGGCAACGCCCTGTCGACGGGCCTGGCCCACCACGTCCTGGCGATCACCCACGAACAGCTGCGCCAGGTCCCGGAAGTGATCGCCCTCGGCTACACCGAACCGAAGGCGGAAGCGATCGACGCGGTCCTGCGCTCCGGCATCGTCACGACCCTCATCACCGACGCGGTGGCGGCCGAGCGGATCCTGGAACTGGCCGCCGAGCGCCCGCCCGGATGACCGGCCGATCCCCCGCACAAGGCGCAGTTCGTTGCGCGAATTATCAAGGCCTCCGATGTTAATCTGGCGGCGTGGGCAATCAAGAAGATGGCCAGATGGGAATGGCGGCCGCGCTGGTGCGGTCCGCATTCCTGGTGGATGCCGTGTACGCCAAGTCGGGCCGGGAATACGGGCTGACGCCGCAGCAGGGGCAGTTGCTGTGCGTGCTGATGTCGCGCTCGCGCGGCATGAGCGAACTGGGGTCGATGCTGGGGCTGGCCAAGTCGAGCCTCACCGGCCTGGTGGACCGCACCGAGCGCAACGGCCTGGTCCGCCGCGAGCCGGATCCGCAGGACACGCGCGCGGTGCGGGTCGCGCTCACCGCGCAGGGCAGCAAGCTCGCGGACGAGTTCTACGCCGAGACCTGCAGGCGGATCGAGGAGCTGCCGGCGAGCCTCGGCCCCGCGGAGCGCAACACGCTCGCCGACCTGCTGGGCCGCGTCGTGCTGAGCAACGAGGTTCCGGTGGTCTTCATGGAACCGGACGAGGGCGCCCGCGACAGCTGATCCGCACATGACGTGTCCCGCGACACAATCCTTTGAGTTCGTGGTACGAACTATTACAGTTCGTACCACGAACTCGATCTTTTTGTGGAGCGTGGAATCATGAGTCGTACCGTCGCGGTAATCGGCGGAGGCTACGGGGGCGCCGCGGTCGCCAAGGCGCTGCAGTCCGAGGCCGACGTCGTCCTCATCGACCCCCGGGACGCGTTCGTCAACGCGGCCGCATCGTTGCGCGCGCTGACCCGGCCCGACTGGGCGGGCAACATGTTCTTCCCCTTCGAAACGCTGCTCACGCAGGGCGAGGTGATCCGCGACCGCGCGGTCTCGGTGGACCCCGGCGGCGTCACCCTGGCCTCGGGCGAGCACGTCCCGGCGGACTACGTGGTCCTGGCCACCGGCTCCAGCTACGCCTACCCGGCCAAGCCCGGCTCCGACTCGGTCGGCGACGCGCTGGACGACCTCCGCCGGACGAACGAGGAACTCCGCCGAGCCGGCAAGGTGCTGATCCTCGGCGCCGGCCCGGTCGGCCTGGAACTGGCCGGCGAGATCGAGGACGCCTGGCCGGACAAGCACGTGACCATCGTCGACCCGGCCCGGGAGCTGCTCCCCGGCTTCGAGCCGGAGGTGGTCGAGGACCTGCGCGGCCAGCTCGACGCGCTCGGTGTCGACGTGCGCCTCGGCACCGGCCTGGCGGCGCCGCCGAGCACCGAGGCGGGCCGGGCCGGCGCGTTCACCGCCACCACCACCGGCGGCGACGAGATCACCGCCGACATCTGGTTCCGCGCCTACGGGACGAGCACCAACAGCGACTACCTCGCCGACGGCAAGCTCACGACCCGAACGCCGCAGGGCCAAGTTCCCGTCACCGAATTCCTCAACGTCGTGGGGCACGACCACGTCTACGCGGTCGGCGACATCACCGACGTCGCCGAGGCCAAGATGGCAGCTCACGCGATGCAGCACGCCGAGGTGGTCGTCAAGAACATCTCCGCTCAGCTGAGCGGAGAACGCCCCGCGGCGACCTACGCTCCCCAGCCGTCCCTCTCGATCCTGCTCCCACTCGGTCGCAGCGGCGGTGTCGGACAGCTGCCCTCCCCCGAGGGCCCGACCGCGGCGTCGGCCGCGATGGTCGCCGAGTACAAGGGCGCGGACCTGTTCACCGGCCGCTTCATCGAGCAGTTCGGCCCCACCGCCTGAACCGCAGCGTTCCCGCTCGCAGCCGGCGTCCTCAAGACCATCCCAAGAGGACATCCACACCACGACTCCGCCGACGCGGCCGAACGTCACCGATGCGATCACGGACCGGAGCGAGCCACGCCAACAACGCAATCGTCCTCATCGCGAAACCGCCCGTCCCCGCCGCGTGAGGCTCGTGGGCGTTTTGGACCGCTATATCGATCCAAAACGCTCACGAGCCGAGCCGGCGGGATGGCGCGCATAGCCGAAACCGTCCGGTGGCGCACCGTTTCCCGTTGACTCCTCCAACGGGAAACGGGAAACGGCTCTATTTCCCGGCTCCGGAATCCGAATCTCCGCCACAATCCTCCGACGAACGGCGCGCGGCCGCGCCGAACCGGATTTCCCTCCAGGCGTCGAGGACTGCGATGAATGCGGCGGAGAGCACCAGCACCAAGGCGAACAGCTCAACACCGGAAAGGGCGATGCCGGCGAGGACGATCGCCGCCCACACCAGCACCGCTGTGAACACGGATGCGAGCATCACCCGTCCGAGCGACCTCGCCAGGGGCGGATTGGGCTGTTCGGGTATCGATTCCCGGACGAGCTCGTCCTTGATCATCTCTTCTCCTAAGGTCTGCCGGTGGCCCGGCCTCCCAGTCGCCGGACCGGCACGTTTCACCGTGCGCGAAAACCGGTCGGGACCAACAGCCGTTTCCCGTCGCCCGCTGAACCGGGCAACGGGAAACCCGGAGGACGATGTGACTGAACAGCCCACACTGTTCGGGGCAGAGCTTCGAAGACTGCGCACCGCGGCCGGTCTTTCGCTCACTCGAATGGCCGCGCTGCTCCATTACAGCAAGGGCTACGTCAGCAAGATCGAAACCGGCGGGAAAAGGCCGACACCGGATTTCGCCCGGCGTTGCGATTCGATCCTCGAAGCCGGTGGAGAACTCGCGGGCCTGGTTCCCGCGCGGTCTTCCGAAGCGCCGCTGCCCGAGGTGAACGGCGACGGTGAGGTGTGGTTGATGAGTCTCGATTCAGGCGGGAAGAGCTGGTTCCGGCCGATGGACCGGCGGCAGGTGCTGGCGGCGGGCGCGGCCTCGGTGCTCGCATTCGGCATGGGCGGCGGTCACGCGATCGCCGAGGACAGCACGGTCCCGACGTTCCGCACCATGTTCGACCAGTTCCGCACGCTGGGGCAGACGGCGAGCCCTTCGGTGGTGCTGCCCGCGCTCATCGCGCAGACCCACACCCTCCGCGAACTCGCTTCCCGCGCCAAACCCGCAGTGAGCGCGGAACTTCTGGTGCTCGGCGCGCGATATGCCGAGTTCGCAGGCTGGATGGCTCAGGAGTCGGGTGACAACGCGGCTGCCCTGTGGTGGACCGACCGCGCCGTGGAGCTCGCGGACGCGGGACAGGACCGGTCACTGGCCGCATACTCCCTGGTCCGCAGGGCACTGGTCACGCTGTACCAAGAGGATGCACGGGAGACGATCGGCCTCGCTCAGCAAGCCCAGCGGACCGCGACGTCAGCCCGAATTCGCGGACTCGCCGCGCAGCGCGAGGCACAGGGCCACGCGCTGGCCGGAGACTACGACGCCTGCATGCGGAGCCTCGACCGAGCTCGCGACCTGCTCAGCACGGCCCAACCCGATGCCGGGCCGGTACTCGGCACGTCGAACCTGACCGACCCCGTCGCGATGGTCTCGGGGTGGTGTCTTCACGACCTGGGGCGTCCACGAGATGCGGTGCTGATCCTCGACCGGGAAGTCGAACGAGTTCCGTCTCACGCCCTTCGTTCCCAAGCGCGCTACGGCGTCCGCCGCGCCCTCGCGCACGCCACGGCGGGCGACATCGACCACGCCTGCGCCTTGCTCGGGCAGGTCCTCGGGATGGTCGACACCGTCAGTTCCGCCACCATCGGCACCGATCTCCGGCGCGTGGCCCGCGTGCTCTCGCGGTTCCACACCGCGCCCTCGGTTCGTGAGCTCCAACCCCGGCTGGTCGCCGCGCTGCACACCCAGACCGCCTGAGAATCCGCCATTTCCACAAAAGCGAGGTACCCCTATGCCTGAAATCTTCATCAACTACCGCACCGGGGACTGCGAGCATGCCGCGGTCGCGATCGAGCAGTACCTGTCGGCGCGGTTCGGCCGCGAGCGGGTATTCCGCGCCAGCAAGTCCATCCGCCCCGGCCAGAACTTCCGCACCGAGCTGTCGACGGCGTCCTCCAGCGCACGCGTGCTGCTTGCGCTGATCGGACCGAAGTGGCTCGATGCTCGTGATCGGGACGGAAACCCCGCACTGGAGAACAAGGATGACTGGACCCGCAAGGAAATCCTGAACGCCATGCGCAGCGGCGCCCGGATCATCCCGATCCTGTGTGGACGGAAGCTGCCTCGACTGGTGCCCGCCGACCTGCCACGTGCTCTGACATCGCTCGCCGACCTCCAGTCCCTCACCTACGACACCGGAAGCGCCGGGGACGACCTCGATCGGATCGCCGCCGAGCTCCTCGACCTGGTGCCGGATCTCCCGGACCGGTGGGCGAAAGCGCCTTCGAGCAACGGCGTGCACAACGCCATCACCGGCAATGTTAGCGGGAACGCCATCCAGCTTCGCGACCTGCACGGTGGATCGATCAACACCACGACGTTCAACGGCCCGACGGGACCGGTGAGCAGCGGCGAAGGTGACCAGAACATCTTCTACGGCGACGGCACGAACTACATCGCGGGCAAGAACACTGGCGGAATCCACCAGAAGTTCGGCTCGAAGCGGGAACGGGGTGAAGACCGGTGACCGAAACGAACAACGAATTCCACGACACTCAGGGAAGCCCGATCCACGCCGGATCCGGCGACCTGAACGTCAACCCCATCTACTACACGATCCATGAGAGCGTCCAACAGCAGGCTCGCGGGCCGCGGTTGACGCTGAAGGACGACCTGCTCTGGCTCAAGCGCCGGTTCGAACCGCCGCAGAACTTGGGTGCCGCGCGGGACATGTTGCGGCAGTCCCGCACCGTCGTGCTCACCGGGCCGCCGGGAAGTGGTCGGCGCACGGCGGCGAAGATGCTCCTGAACGAGCTCGCCGACGACCACACCCCCTTCACCGTGCTCGACGACGAGGCGCGCACGCAGGACCCGAGCCTGGACAAGCTGAAGGTCCAGCCAGGGCATCTGTTCGTGCTCGACCTCTCGGAAAGCGGCGAGGACGTATTCCACGCCCGGCAACGAGATCTCCTCTCGTTCCGCACGATCCTCCAGCAGCGCAACGGTTTTCTCGCCGTCGTCGTGCCCGATTCCCGCAAGCACCATCTCGACGCGGATCTGCGGCAGTTCGAAGCCAGGATCGGCCGGCCACGCGGCTCCTTGGTGTTGCAACGGCACCTGCAACCGGAGGGGATCGTCCTCACCGACCAGCTCCTGGCTTCGAAGGAGCTCGCACGCAGCCTGTCCGCGCCGATGTCGGAGATAGCCAACCTCGCGCAGATGGTGGTGCTCGCCCGGGACGCGAACCTCAGCGGGGACGTGTCAACCTGGCTCGGTGAAGCGGTTTCCGCCCGGATCGACCGAAGCAACGAGGTTGCCGAACAACTGAGCAAGGTGCCGGGCGGTCGTCGGCGTACGGTGCTGCTCGCCGCGGCGATGTGCCGTGGAGCGTCGAGCGACGCGGTCTTCTTCGCCTCCCACCGCCTGGTGAGCGCGCTGAGCCTCGACGGACGCGAGGAACCACGGATGGAACAGGAGGGCTACCGCACCCAACTCGTCGACCTGAGCATCGATGTCGCACCGAACAACCGGATCGAGTTCAGCCTGCTCAGCTACGACCGGGCGGTGCGCGAGCACTTCTGGGACAACTACCCGGATCTCCGGGAACCGTTCTGCCGGTGGGTGGACGACATCATCCGCATCGAGCAGTTCACCACGCAGGACCGGATGAACCTGGTCGACCGGTTCGCGGAGCAGGCACTGCGCACCAACTGCCCGGGGCACGTGCGGTGGCTGATCGACCGGTGGGTCTTTCCGAGGCAGAACGGAGCACCGAACGCGCTGCGCGACTACGGGGTCCGGGCTCTCCTGACGGGTCTCAGGAGCGAGCGCCACGGTCACTTCTTCCGGCGCTTGGTGTACGAGTGGTCGCGGCGCAACGATCTTCCTGGGGACGTCGGGCAGATCGTTGTGGACGTGTGCACCGCGATGATCGCGCCGACCTACCCGGAACAAGCCCTGGTGCGGCTGCACCACCGGGCCCGCAACGAGGACGGCACCGGTGCCCCGACGGCGTACCAGGCGCTCGTCGAGCTGACCTCGCGCGATCCGATGCTCCTGCGGCTGCTGCTCGACAGGCTCACGACGGGCTTGGCGAAGCAGCAGCCGTGGCCCGCCGATCACTTCCTGTTCCTCGCCGTCGCGGATCCGGTGCGGCTGGCCGACTCCAGCACCCGTTCGCAGCCGCTCGCGGCAGACCACACGATCCGTTCCCAGCTGGGTTTCTGCTGGCGTGCGACCATGCTCGCCCGCCCGGACCTCGTCGTGCAGCGCGTCTGCCACTGGCTCGACGCCGCCGGCCGGACCGCGCCGCACGATCTGCTGCTCGGCATCCTGGTGGATGCGGCGAGCCAGCACCTCCACCTGCTCGGTTCGCTGCACGTCCTCGCGCGCGATTGGAGCCGGACCACGAGCGGGCGCGCCGATGTCTTCGTCCGGTTGTCCCAGCTGATCGACATGGCGCAGGGCCTGCACTCGACCGACTACACGTTCGACCACGTGCCTGAGGAGGCCGTTCGATGAGCAAGGAAAACCGGATCCTGTACGGCGGCCTGACGCTGGCGGCCGCCGTCCCGCTCCTGCTGGGTCTGCTGCTGGAATGGCCGGCCTGGGTCACCGTGCCGCTGTTCGGCGCGATTCTGTACGGCGTCTACCAGAAACTCATGCACGGGAACAGGACGACCAGCGACCACGTCGGCGTGGTCCTGGACCGGATCGGCCTGTACGGGGACAACCCGGTGCGCGCCCTGACGGCCCACCGCTTCGCGCGGCTGATCGAAGCCGCCGGAAACCCTGGCGTGGCCGAAGAAGTCCGGCAGAAGTTCGACGCACCACGCCCGCTCTAGGGCCGAGGTGAACGGCCCGTTCGTCCCGCCCACCGGAGCGAACGGCCCGTTCACCTCACCGATCCCACCTCCGCTGGAACGAGCACGAGGCCCTGCGTGACGTGAGGGTCAAGCCGTTCCGGGCGCATCCACGTGACCGCCGAAGAACCCGGTCAGTTCGCGGACCAATGCATCCGGCTGTTCCTCGGGCACGTAGTGGCCGCTGCACCGCACCTCGACGACGCGAATGTCCGTGCCCTTGTCCGGCCCCATCTGCGCACGCAACGCCGGATAGCTGGACTCTCCGGCCAGGGTGAGGATCGGGAGCTCCACCGGGGCGTAGGTGGCCAGCGCGGCGACGTCCTGTCGCATCGTCTGGTACCAACCGTTGCCCGCGCGGATGGCGTCCGGATCGTCGTAGGCATGGGCGTAGACGCGCCGCGCGTCCTCGTCGACGGACGCCTGGTCCAGCAGCATGTGGCCGTACAGCCAGTCGATCAGGTACCGGAAGCGACCGGCCAGGAGCTGCTCGGGCAGGCCGCGGAGCTGGTTGAACGCGAACCACCACGGGTAGCCGCCACGGCCCACCTCCAGCGCCGCGGCCTGGTCGTCGGATCCCGGCAGCATGGTGATGTCCAGCCACGAGGCGTCCGGGACGCCCATGTCCACCGTGACCAGCCTCCGCACCGCTTCCGGATGGCCGGCCGCCAGGTGGTAACCGACCGAGGCCCCGATGTCATGCCCCGCTACGAACGCGGACTCGTGCCCCAGGTGCCGGATCAGCTCGCGGATGTCGCGCGCCATCGTCGGTTTGTCGTAGCCGGACTCGGGCTTGGCCGACGATCCCATCCCACGCAGGTCGACCGCGGTCACCCGGAATCGGCGCGCCAGCTCGGGCAGTACCTTGCGGAACTGCCACCAGGTCTGCGGCCAGCCGCCGAGCAGCACCAACGGTTCGCCGCGCCCGCCGGTGACGTGGTGCAGCCGGGTGCCGTTGACGTCGGCGTGTTCGCTCGTGAAGCCCCCGCCCAGCGAGGCGGCCAGTTCGGCATCGGTAGGTACGGCGTTCACAGCGCTCCTTTTGTTGAATGATCGTTCCAGTAAGTGGGCATGGAAGTGCCCGACCCGAGAGCGCGTCAGATCACTTCAACAGGGCGAGGGCCTGCTCCACGGCGTCATCGAGAAAGCGCCGCCGAACGGGCGTCTTGCCCACGACGCGCACACCCTGGAGCAGCGTCACCAGGAATCGCGCCAGCGCCGCGGGATCCTTGTCCGCGGCCAGGTCCCCCTCCGCGCGGGCGCGCATCAGGGCTGTCGTGAGCGCGGTCTCCATCACGGCCAGACCGGACTCCACCCGGCGGCCCACCTGCTCGTCCGCAGGCAGCTCGACCGCCGTGTTCGTCATAAAACAGCCCTTGACCTCGGCGTCCTCGACCGAAATCTCGACGTAAAGGCGCACCAGGCCGCAGACCGCGTCGATCGCCCGGCCGGACGCGGACAGGTGCGCCACGAACGCCTGCCGGGTGTCCTCGACATAGCGCTCCAGGGCCTTCAGGTACAGCTCGCGCTTTCCGCCGAACGCGCCGTAGATGCTGCCGCGCCCCAGCCCGAGGCAGTCGACCAGATCCTGCATCGAGGTCGCCTCGTAGCCCTGCCGCCAGAACAGCTCCATCGCCTTGCCCAGCGCGACGTCCGGATCGAACTCCTTGGTCCTGCCCACGCCGAAGAGGCTAGCCGATTTGGACCGATCGTTCAAATTTCCTAGGCAGCGAAGTAGTCCTCGAACCGGGCGGTTTCGGGGTGGCCGGGAGGCGCTTCGGGGGCAGAGCACCTCCCGGCCCGCAGGCTCGACGCCGAATCGGGGAGGGCGCGCGGCGTCGGGCCGGGTCTCAGATGCGCCGGAGTCCTTCCAGGACGCGCCGCTGCAACTCCAGCGGTGGCGCAGGCCAAGCCTCACCGCGCTCACCAGGTACTCGGGCGTCCGATGTGGACTCCGGGGTGGGCTCGCGGAGCCGATGTCGCCCGCCTCGTTCCCGCCGCGCGTTCTCCGCCTCGATCTGCGCCTTCAACTGCCACACCGTGGTCGCGCCTTCCCCTGCCACGGCGTGCTGAGGCCGCTGCGCGCGAAACAAGACCGAGCCCCACGATGCCGAAAGAACCACCAAGCAGCACAAGGAAATCCAGGCACCGGACACCATCATCGGATCCTTTCGGTTGCCACGCATCCAGGCATGGCTGTACACATTGGCTTTGCTCAACATTCAGGCACCCGGAGCAGGTCGCGAACGGTCGCCGACCGCGTCTCAATGCCCGCCATACAACGGAACACCAGCAAGCGCGTGCGCCGATCGATTGCACCCGGGACATGTGTTCCAGAACCACGCCAGCTCGGAGTTGTCGGCGTCGAGCCGACAACCGCACAGCGTCGCCACTTCCATGCCTGTCGGATAGCCACCGGGCGGGCGCGCATCGGTGCTCGCATGCCGCTGCCCAGCTGCCGGAACCCAGTGGAACGGATACGGCTGAAAGTTCATGCCACCACCACCTCGTTGTGATCAACTATGTTGGAAATCTAAAACGTAGATCTACAACAGTCGAGCTCCGAAGCAATGATCCACCCTGAAGAGCTACAGTTCACGCCATGACGAGTCCGATCATGAGGCGCAAGGCATTGGGCCGTGAGCTGCGCAAACTTCGCACCGATGCAGGCGAGAGCCTCGAGCGGATTGCAACGCTCCTCGGCTGTTCCACGGCGAAGGTCGGCCACATCGAGTCCGGCCGGAACTCGCCGAGCAAGCCCGAACTCATGGTCCTGCTGAATCACTACGGCATCGGGGACGAAGAGCAGGCCGTGTTCGAAGAGACCCGGCAGGAGGCTTCGAAGCGTGGCTGGTGGTCGACATACCGGCTGCCGCCGTGGTTTTCGAATTACGTCGGCATGGAGACCGACGCACTGCGGTTGCGCAACTTCGAACTCGAGCTCATTCCCGGACTGCTGCAGACCGAGGAGTACGCGAGGACCGTCACCACACTGGCACGCCACATGACCGAGCCTGAAGAGGTCGAGCGCAAAGTCGACCTGCGGATGGCCCGTCAGAAGCGGCTCTTCGCGGAGAAGCCGCTCGCGTTCGCCGCCGTGATTTCCGAGGCAGCCCTGCACCGATGCCTCAAGACCGAGACCGCCGCCACAGGACAGCTGACGCACCTGCTCGACATGGGCGAGCGACCGAACGTCGAGGTCCGAATCCTGCCGTTCGACGGCGGACTTCACGAATCGATGTCCGGCAGTTTCGCGTTGCTGGACTTCCCTCCCGACACGTGGCCTTCGGCCGCGTACCAGGAATACGCGGTCGGCGGTCACCTCGTAGATGATCAGGACGTCGTGGCCGCCTTGGATACGCTCTTCGGCGAGCTTCAAGAGCGATCGCTGAGCGAACGGGACAGCGCTCGCATGATCTCGAAGCTCGTACCCGAGTGAAGGGCGAGGCTATGGATCTCTCTCGCGCCGCATGGCGCAAGTCGAGCTACAGCGGTGGGGGCAACCAGTGCGTCGAAATCGGCGTCGCACCTGGTGCCATCGGAATCCGCGACACCAAGGACCGGACTTACGGCATGCTCGTCGTGACGCCAGCGCACTTCGCCAGCTTCTTAGAGGCGATCAAGGCCGACAGGTACAGCGGCTGATGTGTGCTGCGCCCGGCCTCGTGGACCGGCCGGGCGCAGCTCGCCTTCACGTGGTTCGGCTGGTCATGAGCGCGCGGCGTATCGGCCGGTGTGCTTTTCGTGGCCGTTCGGGAGGGTTCCCGTGAAATGCTCCGTCCACTCGTTGATCTGGTTCGGCGTTGGGTTTCCTCCCAGCGCGACCGCCGCTAGCGATGGCAGCTCGGCGCCGAGTTCCCAGAGCCGCACCCACTGCTCGTAGGTCAGGGCGAGGAGCAGCAGTCCTCCGAGCTTTGCGACCGGCTCCATGTCGGTCACCTCGGCGCGGGAGAGGTCGAGGCCCTGGAGTCGCGGAAGTGTTGGTAGCACAGCGACTTCCACCGGCTGCTGCGAACGCAGGGTCAGGTTGCGCAGCGTCGGGTGGCCGGACAGCGGAGTCGGGTCGATCGAGCCCAGTTCCAGCGTCAGGCCCTCCAGGGGCGCGTCTCGGAGCGGGCTCAGGTCGAGTGCGCCCTGGCCGTGCAGCACCACGTCCCGCAGGAGGGGCGCGCGGCGCGCCGGCTCCAGGTCGATCCCATCGGCCTTCCAGGCCGTGAGGCGCTGGACTTCCCCGGGCATTCCGGTCAGGGAGCCGCCGTGGTCGTCGGCATCCCACGAGAGCGACTCCAGGTACTCCCACTTGCGCGGGGTTTCGGCGTCGACGAACAGGCGGCCGTGCTCGAACTCGTAGTCGCCCCGCTCGAGCGCCTCCACCTGGCGGCGCAGCAGCGTCGTCACCGAGTCGGCGACGTAGACGGGAGCTCCTTCGTACTCGCCGCCGATGATGATCACCTGCCCCGGGCGGCCCGCGGGCCCCGGGTCCATGTCGACGGCGAGGAAGTCCCCGTCCTCGTTGACCCCGATCACGACCCACCCGTCGCGGCTCATCGACCGGCGCACCTTCCCCGGGGGCGTCGCCTCGAACACCGCACCCGTCAGCGGGTCGTCGGTCCAGTCGCGTTCGTGCCGGTGGTGAGGGTGGTCGGTCACGAATTCCAGGTCGGTCCACGAGTGCGTGTCGAAGATGTTGACGTCCTCGCCGTCGTCGCCGTTGGCCATGCCGTACAAGGCGACCAGATCGGGCGGCAGCGCGCCGTCCAGGCTCGCCATGAGCTCGGCGCGCGTCGCTTCGTCCAGCGGAGGAGGCAGCTCCTCTTCCTCCTCCTCTTCGAAGATCTCCGCGCGCAGCCGGAGGTACTGCCGCAGCAGCCGGACGGCCTCGTCCGGGTTTCCGGCGAACGTCGGATCCGCAGGGCCCTCCTGCTCGTCCCCCGGCTCGGCGGGCAGGACATCCGGCTTGAGCACGAGCAGCAGGCGATCCGGTTGGTACTGCGTGCGGATCAGCGACCGGCTGGTGATCGCCCCGAACTCGCCCGAAGACTCGACGGCCAGCTCAACGGTCAGGTGTTCCGGCCACGGCTCGGCCGCGAAGAACAGGGCTCCCGCTTCCTTGAACAGGTCCACGCCACCGTCGCGGAGCTCACCGTCGGCCAGCTCGTACTGCATGACGCTGCTGCGGGAACTGCTCTTGTCCCGATGAACGCTCGCCCACGCGCGCCGCCACCCGTCGGGGGCGTTCTCCGCGACGCGGGCGGCCATGCCGCTGAGCAGTTCGGTGGTGCCGGCTTCCCGCCGATGACGTCCCATTGGAATGCGCCCGTTCAGATCGGTGATCGTTTCCGACGGGTTCTAGCACCCGGTGCCGACAACCGCGGCGCACCGGCCTCGGGTCCGGTGCCGAACACCGCGATGACCACGTTCCATCGGCGTGTCAGGACCCGACACGCCGATGGCTGTGGACAACTTCCGCAATTTCAATGGAAATCAGAGCTCTGATTTCCATTGAAATTGCGTTCCTGCGGCGTCTCCGGTGCTTCAGGGCCGTTCGTCGACGTCGAAGTCGAGGTGGGCGATCCGCTCTTCGACCGTGACCGCGTTGCGGACGGCCCGGCGGGCACGCCGGGTCAGCTCGGTGAAGTCGGCGAGGTGGGCTTCGGCGGCCGCGCGGTTGGCCGGGCCGTTCCCGGCCGCGTCGAGGGTGACCCGGCGGATCTCGTGCTCGATCTCGACGAGCTGGGAGAGCAGATCCCGCTGCCGCTCCTCGCTGATCAGCAGGCTGTGATCGCGTTCCCCGTCAGGCGGAACCTCGGGGTGCTCGGCGGTCATCGCGAACCAGTCCCTTCGGCCGGAGCTCACCCGACGCTACCAGCCGCGCGGCCCGCCCGGTGCGAGGACCGGGCGGGCCGCGTTCGACCGTCCACTTAGATCAGTTCAGATCCGCGCCGTACGGTTGGGTGATCGCTTCCAGGTAGTGACCCGACGGGTCGCAGAAGTAGACGCCGCGGCCGCCGTGGTTCGTGTTGTACTGCTGCGGGAGCTTCTGCTGCGGGTCCGCCCAGTGTTCGAGGCCCGCCGCCTGAATTCTGGCGTAGATGCCGTCGAAATCTTCCTCGGTGACGAGGAATGCGTAGTGCTGCGGCGGGAATTCGATGCCCGGCTCCGCGAACTGGAGCGTCACGCCCGCGTCCAGGTGGACCGTGAGGAAGGGGCCGCCCGGCTCCGCCGGTGGGAGGTCGAACATCTCCGCGAAGAAGGACGCCGATTCCTGCTTGTCGCGCGCGGCGACGATCGTGTGATTGAAAAGAGTGGTCATGAAGACCTTTCGAACCCGCGCCTCCATGCCTGGCACAGCCTGCCACCGACACGCGACGCTGGCTTGATCAGATCACGACGGCTTCCGGCGCGTCAAGCGCACTTGCCCCGGGTCACAGCCAGTCGCGTCCTCCAGATCGTTGCAGAGGCTGTCGAGGGACACCCCACGCCTCCGCAACAGCCCGGGATACCCGACCCCCAGCAACCGAGCCCGATCATCCGCCCGCAGCTGGGTTCTCACGTGTTGGTACGACAGAACCGGGGATGCTCGAACCACGCGCCGCTGCGCGAAAATGTGGCGGCACCGAACACTTCGCCGGAAGGAGTGGTCGATGACCACGTCGCCGCTCGACAATCCCGCGTGGGCTTCGCTCACCGGCCCGCACGCCGGCTTCGCCGAGAAGCACGGGCAGGTGCTGCGCTACCCCGTCGACATGGCGCCGTTCCTGGCCATTCCGGACGAGTTCGGCGACGACGGCTGGCGGGACGTCGCGGCGCTGGCCGGGCCGGGCGCGGTGGTCCCCTTCTCCGGGCGGGCGCGAACGCCCCCGCCCGGCTGGGAGGTCGTGGAGCGGCTCCCCGGCGTGCAGCTGGTCGACGACGGCGTGGTCGGGGTCGGGGATGACGAGGCGGTGCGGCTCACCGCGGCGGACGTGCCGGAGATGCTCGACCTCGTCAAGCGCACCCAGCCCGGGCCGTTCCTGCCGCGCGTCGTCGAGCTCGGCACGTACCTGGGATTCCGGCGCGGTGGCGAGCTCGTCGCGATGGCCGGCGAGCGGCTGCACCCGCCCGGCTGGACGGAGATCAGCGCGGTCTGCACCGATCCGGCGTTCCGCGGGCAGGGTCTGGCCACCCGGCTCATGCGGGCCGTCGTCGCCGGCATCCGGGCCCGGGGCGAGAAGCCGTTGCTGCACACGGTCGCGTCCAACACCGGCGCCATCCGGCTCTACGAATCGATGGGCTTCCGGCTGCGTCACCGGCTGTTCTTCACCGCCGTGCGGGTCCCGGAAGCCTGACCAAGCCGCGCACGCCTTCCGCGTGACACCCGCCCTACGGCTGCGGGGCGGGCGATTTCGCGCGAAATCGCCGCGAGGCAGGTTCCCGGACGGCCTCGGTGCCAGCCATGGCGCGGACGGCGTGGCCCCGCCGGTGGCGCCGTTGACCTCGACAATGATCGTCGTTACAGTTCCGCTGGCCGAACGGCGTTGCGCCGTCTGCTCGGCTCGCGTTCGGTTGCCGGGCCCAACGGGGTGCCCGGCGGAGGGGATCGCCGATGACCAGTGTTGATCATGGACCCCAGGAATCCGGCGCGAACGTCCTCGGGCGGCGGCGGTTCCTCGGTTACGTGCTGGCCGCGCCCACCCTGGTAGCCGCCGCCGAACTCGGCCTGTCGCCGCGCGCCGAGGCGGTCGTGCCGTCGCCGGGCGTGGCCGAGCTGCTCGACCTCAACGACCTGCTGACCGAGGCCGCGCGGCCGACCTCGAACCTGATCACCGTCGCGGTCAACGACGACGGCACGGTCTCCTTCGCGCTGCCGCGCGCGGAGGTCGGCCAGGGCATCACCACCTCCACGGCCATGCTGATCGCCGAGGAGCTGGGCGTGCCGCTGGAGGACGTCCGCGTCACGCTGGCCGATGCCCGGCCGGAACTGCTGTTCAACCAGCTCACCGGCGGTTCGAACACGACCATCTCCACCTACGCCCCGATCCGCGTCGCCGCCGCCGTCGCCAAGGGCCGGTTGCTGCGCGCGGCCGCGATCGAGCTCGGCTCCGTCGTCACCGACCTGACGTTGAAGGCTGGTGTGATCACCGACCTCGCGGGCCGCAGCATCGGCATCGGCGCCCTGGCGGGGAAGGCCGCGAGCACGCGGACCGAGCAGGTTCCCGTCGAGCTCAAGCCGCGCGAGCAGTTCGCCGTCATCGGTAAGCCGCACAACCGCACCGACGCGCTCGCGGCGGTCACGGGGCGCAAGAAGTTCGCGATGGACCTCGACATCCCGGGCGCGAAGCCGACGATGGTGTGCCGGCCGCCGACGATCAACGGCACCGTCGAGTCCGTGGCCAACCTCGCCGAGGTCCGCGCCATGCCGGGCGTCACCGATGCCGCCGTGGTCTCCACCGGGGTCGCGATCCGCGCGGAGACCTTCGGCCAGTGCATCGACGCCGTGCGCGCGCTTCAGGTCACGTGGAATCCCGGTACCGCGGAAGGGAAATCGGACGACACCGTGCTCCGCGAGCTGAAGTCCGCCGAGCTGCCGCTCGCGGTGCCGCCGCTGACCAGCACCGTGGAACGCGATTTCACCTTCTACTTCCGCGGCAACAGCTCGCTGGAGCCCAACTGCGCGGTCGCCGACGTCCGCGCCGACCGGGCCGAGATCTGGGGATCGCTGAAGTCGCCCATCGTCGCCCGGCAGACCATCGCGGCCAAGCTCGGACTCCCGCCTGGCGCGGTCACCGTGCACGTCGTCGACGGCGGCGGTTCCTTCGGCCGCAAGCTGTTCTTCGACGCCGCGCTCGAAGCGGCCGAGATCTCGAAGCGGTTCGGCAAGCCGGTGAAGCTCATGTGGCACCGCGCCGACGACGCCCGCCAGGGACGCACGCATCCGATGGCCACGTCGCGCATCCGCGTCGGCTACGCGGGCGGCACCGTGCTCGACTACGAGCAGCGGCACACCAGCGTCGCCACCGACTTCGGGCACGGCCTCGGCGAGGTGCTCACCGCCATGTCGGCGCAGCTGCCCGTCGGCGACTTCACCTTCGCCGAGACCATCTTCCAGCTCACCCAGTCGATGCCCTACGACTTCGGCGTCGCCACGCAGCTGCTCAACGAGACCGACAAGGGTTTCAACACCGGCAGCATGCGCAACATCTACTCCCCCGACGTCACCTGCGCCCGGGAGCTGATCGTCGACGAGCTCGCGGCGCGAATGGGCAAGGACCCGTACCGGTTCCGGCGCGACTTCCTGCAGGACCAGCGTTCGCGGGCCGTGCTGGACGAGGTCGCCGAGGCCGGTGGCTGGGGCCGGGAGATGCCCGCGGGCATGGCGCAGGGAATCGCCTTCCACGCCGAGTACCACGGCGTGACGGCGGCGCTGGTCGAGATCGACTGCCGACCGGAGACCGTCGACCGCCCGATCCGCGACGGGGTGGCCGGGCCGCGCGTCACCAAGGCGGTCTTCGCCGTCGACGTCGGGCTCGCGGTCAACCCGCGCGGGCTCGAAGCGCAGATGATGGGCGGCGTCATGGACGGCATCGCCCTGGCGCTCACCTCCAGCCTGCACCTGCGGGACGGGCACTTCCTCGAAGCCAGCTGGGACAACTACTTCTACACCAGGCAGTGGAACACCCCGCTGGAGCTGAAGGTGATCGTGATGCCGCCGACGACCGGTGAGCCGGGCGGTGCCGGGGAGCTCGGCGTCGCCGCGTCGATGGCGGCGGTCGCCTGCGCCTACGGACGCGCCACCGGGAAGATGCCCACCAGCTTCCCGATCAACCACGGCACCCTCGGCTTCGAGCCGAAGCCGACCGTGCCGCCGATCCCGCAGTCGCCCACCGACGGCCTCGACCACGCGCGCTGACGCCAAGGAGATCCCGTGCCAGAGCACACCTTTCGACTCAACGGCGAGCAGGTCACCGTGAACGTCGCCGACGACGTGCGGCTGCTGTGGGTGCTGCGCGACGTCCTCGGCGTGACCGGGCCGAAGTACGGCTGCGGGATCAACGTCTGCAAGGCGTGCACCAGCCACCTCAACGGCAAGGCGTTCAACCCGTGCTCCGTTCAGGTCAAGGACGTCGGGCCCAGCGACGAGATCACGACGATCGAAGGACTCGCCGGCGAGGACCTGCACCCGATGCAGGAGGCGTGGCTGGAGCACGACGTCGCGCAGTGCGGCTACTGCCAGCCGGGCCAGATCATGGCCGCCGTGGCGCTGGTCCGCCGGGCCGCCGCGGAAGGCCGCGAGATCACCGACGCGGACATCGACGGGATCCGCAACATCTGCCGCTGCGGCACGTACTTCCGCATCCGCGAGGCGATCAAGGCCGGCGCCGCGAAGATGTGACCCCGGCCCGCCGTTCGGGTGCTGGCCGCGGTTTCGCGCGAAACCGGCACCGCCACGCACGGCGAACGCCGGTTTCGCGCGAAA
>NZ_JBSGJZ010000026.1:0-122559 GCF_053605825.1 Saccharopolyspora sp. NPDC003752
TCGGCGAGATCCAGCCGGGTCAGATCGTGATCGTGGACGTCGAGGGCTGGGACGGCGAAGGCGCCGACGACAAGTCGCACTTCACCTTCCGCGGCGAGCAGAAGCCGTCGCTGGTCCCGGACGCCCCGCCGGTCGCGGTCTCGGCCGCCTCCGAGGAGAAGTCCGAGGGCACGGACTCCGAGTAGTCCGCCTGACGCAAGACCCAGAAGGCCCCGCGCTCCACGCGCGGGGCCTTCTGCGTTGTGGCTCGTGAGGTTCGAGCGCCGTTCCGCTGGCGTTGGGGCCCGTGAGTGGTTTGGGGCGCCCTGGCACCCCAAAGCACTCACGGGCGCTGGCCTGCGGAGACGGTGGTCCTGGAGTTGTGGAGGAGTTCGGGTGCGGGCTGAACTGGCGGAGTTCCTCCGGGACCGGCGGTCCCGCGTCGGGCCCGCCGATGTCGGGTTGGAGGCGCGCAGCGGCCGCCGGACGCCCGGGTTGCGGCGGGAGGAGGTCGCGCTGCTCGCCGGGATCTCCGTGGACTACTACATCCGCATGGAGCAGGGGCGTGGGCCGCGCCCGTCCCGGCAGGTGCTCAACGCGCTCGCCGACGCGCTGCGGCTGTCCGGCGACGAGCGGAACTACCTGTTCCGCCTGGTAGGGGAGGCCCCGTCGGTCGTGTCGTCTCGGGAGGTCCCGGCGAACGTGCTGCGGCTGCTGGAGCGGTTCGACGACGTTCCCGCGCTGGTGCTCGACGTGAAGTACGACATCCTCGCCTGGAACCGGATGGCGGTGGGCCTGATGGGCGACTTCGGCCGCCGGTCGGAGAAGGAGCGCAACATGCTCTGGTGGATGTTCTGCCACCAGCCGTCGGTGCTGGAGACGGGGCACGGGCGGCGGTTCGCCGAGTCGTGCGTGGCGAGCGTGCGCGCCGCCGGCCGCTACCCGGGCGATCCCGGCGTTCGCGCGCTGGTCGACGAGCTGGGCGAGCGGAGCCCCGCCTTCGCCGGGATGTGGGCCGCGCACGAGGTCCAGGTGCAGCGCAGCACGCCGAAGCGCGGCGTGCACCCGGTCTTCGGCGAGCTGGAGCTGGACTGCGAGGTCCTGCTGATCCCCGAGGTCGACCAGCGGCTGATGTTCTTCACCGCCCCCGAGGGCTCGCCCACCGGGAAGGCGCTGCAGGACCTCCGGAACTGGGATCGCCAGACCTAGGTTCGACCGGTCTCTCCCGCGCGCCCGCCGCTGCGGCGATCGTGGTGGCACATCGCTGGAAGGGAGATCAGATGACGATCCTGGTGACCGGAGGACGCGGCAGCGTGGCGCGCAGCGTGGTCGAGCAGCTGCTGAGCGCCGGGGAGAAGCCGCGGGTGATCAGCCGCGATCCCGCCGCCACCCGGCTGCCGGAGCAGGTCGAGGTGGTCCGGGGCGACCTCGCCGAACCGCCGGAGTCGGTGTTGGACGGGGTGTCCGCGGTGTTCCTCTACGCCGATCGCGGTGGGGTGGGCGGCTTCCTGGACGCCGCCCGGGCCGCCGGTGTCGAGCACGTCGTGCTGCTGTCGGCCAACGTCGTCACGACCCCGGGCACCCCCGACGACCCGTTGATCCGGCTGCACGCGTCGGCCGAGCGGGCGGTGCTCGACTCCGGGCTGGCCTGGACCTTCCTTCGGCCGGGAGGTTTCGCCACGAACGCCCTGGCGTGGGCCGGGTCGATCCGCGCCCGAGGCGTCGTGGAGGCGCCGTACCCGGACGCGCACACCGACCTGATCCACGAGGCGGACATCGCGGCCGCGGCGGTGCGGGCGCTGACCGAGCCCGGGCACGAGGGCAGGGCCTACCCGCTGAGCGGGCCGCAGTCGATCACGCAGCGCGAGCAGGCCGAGGCGATCGCGGAAGCGATCGGCCGCCCCGTCGAGTTCGTGCCGCAGAGCCCGGACGACTACCGCGCGGCGATGGCCGAGCACGGGATGGGGCACCTCGCCGACACCCTCCTGCGCTACCTCGCGGGCCAGGACGGCCGCCCGTTGCCGGTGGTGAACACGGTGGAGGTCCTGACCGGCCGCACGGCCCGCCCCTTCGCCCAGTGGGCCGCCGACCACGCGTCGGACTTCCGCTGACCCCTGGGCTCACCCGGGGCGAGCACTCGCGAAATCGCGCCCGGCGCTGGTCAGCGGATGCGGCGGATCTCCTCGGTCGGGGCCTCGGCGGGCACCCGAGCGAGGCGGACCGTGGGGGCTTCCGAGAGCTGGCGTTCGCGGCGGTTGTTGCGGATGCGGATCGCGATGAACGCCGCGACCGTCAGGATCGCCGTGATCAGGACCGCGCGGGAGAACAGCCCCGCGTACTCCTCGACGAGGTACCAGCTCTGTCCCAGCAGGTAGCCCGCCAGCACGAAGACGGTGTTCCAGATCAGGCTGCCGAGCGTGGTGAACAGGGCGAACGTGGCCAGGCGCATGCGTTCGACGCCGGCCGGGAGCGAGATGAAGCTGCGGAACAGCGGGATCATCCGGCCGAAGAAGACCGCCTTGACGCCGTGCTTGGCGAACCACGCCTCGGTCCGGTCGATGTCGGAGATCTTCACCAGCGGGATCTTGGCGGCGATGGCGCGGGTGCGGTCGCGGCCCAGCGTCGCGCCGATGCCGTAGAGCGCCAGCGCGCCGATCAGCGAGCCGAGCGTCGTCCACAGGATCGCGCCGATCACGGACATGTCGCCCTGGCTGGCGGTGAATCCGGCCAGCGGCAGGATCACCTCGGACGGGATGGGCGGGAAGAGGTTCTCCAGGGCGACGATCATTCCCGCTCCCGGGCCGCCGAGGGCCTCCATCACGGAGATCACCCAGGCGGCGAAGCCGGTCGGTTCGGCGGAGGTGGCGGCCAAGGTCGTCAGATCCATTCGAGCGGCTCCGGGTAGCGCCCCGCCCGGACGGTGTGGAGCACGTCGGCGTGCGAGCCGTGCCGGCGGAACATGATCGGTGGTATGTCCGTTTCCTCCATGATTCCAGCCCGCGGCGGTGCTCCGGCTCGACGGGAGGTGATCTACCCCATAATTCCCGCCTGGGAGGTTTCCGGTTCTGTCTGAAGTCAGAACGCGACGAACCAGGCAAAACGGGCTTCGATCTTCCCTGGTGCCGGCAGGATGCGCCCTGCCGGACGGCCGGTGATCTCCCGGGTTCGCCGTGCGGAACGCCCGAAATGACGGGCAGCGGGTCGGTCCCTTCTGCGAAGCTGGTGCGGTGCGCGTGGCGTTGCTGGGGCCCTTTCGGCTGAACGCACCCGACGGTCGGGCGATAGCGGTCGGCGGCCTCCGGGTGCGGATGCTCCTCGCGCGACTCGCACTCGACGCCGGCCGCACCGTCTCCACCGAGCTCCTCATCGCCGACCTCTGGGGCTCCGCCCAGCCGGCCGGCGCGCTGAACGCGCTCCAGTCGCTGGTGTCTCGCGCGCGCCGCGCGCTCGCGGGCGAGCTGTCCTTGCGCTCCGACCAGTCGGGCTACGCCCTCCTGGTGGATCCCGACGACGTCGACGCCATCCGCTTCGCCGCGCTCGCGGCAGAGGGGCGCCGCCTGCTCCGCAGCGGCCGGCACGATGCTGCCGCTGCCACGCTCCGCGAGGCGATGGAGTTGTGGCAGGGGGATGCGCTCGTCGACTTCGTCGACGCGCCGTTCGCGGAGGCGCAGGCGGCGCGGTTGGGGGAGCTGCGCATCGCCGCGGTCGAGGACCGGGCGGAGGCCGATCTCGGTACCGGTCGGCATGCCGATCTGGTGCCCGAGCTGGAGGGGCTTTGCGCGCGTTTTCCGCTGCGCGAGCGGCTCACGGCGCTGCGCGTTCGCGCGCTCTACGCGAGCGGCAGGCAGGCCGATGCGCTTGCCGCTTATGAGGCATTGCGGCGCCGCTTGGACCAGGAGCTCGGGGTGTCGCCGTCGCAGGAGCTCCGGGATCTGCAGGTCGCGCTGCTGCGCGGCGACGCCGGCCTGACGCCGCGTCCGGCGCCGCGGCCGGAGCCGGATTCGCGCGACGAGCTGCGGTGGGAGCCGATCCGGCCGGTGCTGCCGACCCGGTTGAGCAGTTTCGTCGGCCGGGAGCGGGAGATCGAGCGGGTTCGCGCGGAGCTGGCGGATTCCCGGCTGGTCACCCTGTTCGGTCCCGGCGGCGCGGGGAAGACGCGGCTGGCGGTCGAGACCGCCGCCGGGATGTCGGATCGGCGGGTGTGGTTCGTCGAGCTCGCGCCGGTGCGGGACGGGCAGGACGTGACGGCGGCGGTGCTCGCCGCGCTCGGGGTGCGCGAGACCCGGCTGCTGGAATCGCCGATGAAGCACGCGTTGAACCGGGCGGCGGACCTGTTCTCGGCGGAGCCGGCGCTGCTGGTGCTGGACAACTGCGAGCAGGTGATCGAGGCCGCCGCCGAGTTCGTGCAGGAGGTGCTGAGCCGGGCCCCGCAGCTGCGGGTCGTGGCGACCAGCCGGGAGCCGTTGGCGCTCACCGGCGAGCGACTGCTGCCGGTCGGGCCGTTGGAGCTGCCGGAAGCCGAGGACGCGGCGCCGGAGGCCGCGGCGGTGCGGTTGTTCGTGGATCGGGCGGCCGCCGCCCGGCCCGGTTTCGCGCTCGACGACGGCAACACCCGCGACGTGGTGGAGATCTGCCGTCGGCTGGACGGCATGCCGCTGGCGATCGAGCTGGCGGCGGCCCGGCTGCGAGCCATGAGCGTCCGGCAGGTCGCCGAGCGGCTCGACGACCGATTCCGGTTGCTCACCAGCGGAAATCGCACCGCCATGCCGCGGCACCGGACGCTGCGCGCGGTGGTGGAGTGGAGCTGGGACCTGCTGACCGAGCCGGAGCAGGTGCTGGCCAGGCGGATGTCGGTGTTCGCCGGGAACGCCTCGGCCGACGCGATCTCCGCGGTGTGCGCCGACACCGGGATGCCTGCCGCGGACGTGTTCTACGTGCTGGTCTCGCTGGTGGAGAAATCCCTGGTGGAGGCGGTCGATTCGGAACTCGGCATGCGGTACCGGATGCTGGAGACGGTGCGCGCGTTCTGCGCCGAGAAGCTCGCCGCGGACGGGGAGACGGACGCCCTGCGCAGCTCGCACGCGACGTACTTCGTCGAGTTCGCCGAATCCGCCGCGCCCCGGCTGCACGAAGCGGAGCAGATCGACTGGCTGAACCGGCTGGACGCCGACCACGACAACATCATCGCCGCGCTGCACTGGGCGACGAAATCCGGCGACGCGGACCGGGGATTCCGGTTGAGCGCGGCGCTGAGCTGGTACTGGTCGATGTCCGCGCAGCACGACGAGCTGAAGGGCCGATTGGAAGAGGTGGCGGCCCTGCCGGGCCCGGCGCCGCCGGAGAGCCGGGCGATCGTCGACCTGATGCTGGTGATGGCCGTCGACTCCACCCCGGACTGGGCCGAGCGCCTGCGCCCCGCGGTAACCGCTGCCCGCGACACCGGCGCGCGCTTCCGCTATCTGTGGGCGTCGGTGATGGAACCGATCGGGTGGATGCTGATCAGCGAACAGTCCGAATTGGACAGATGTGTCGAGCGGGCGCTGCAGCACCCGCACCCGTGGGCGCGGGCCGCCGGCCTGTTCTGCCGGGGATTCGGCGCGGAGCACAACGGAAATCCCATCGCCGGGGAGAAGGACATGCTCGCCGCGCGCACCGAGTTCCGCGCCATCGGCGACCGGTGGGGCAGCGCGCAGACCACCACGAGCATCGCCGAGTTCCGGTCGCGGCGCGGCGACCACGAGGGCGCGATCGAGGCGTTCCAGGAATCCGTCGAGACGTTCCGCGAACTGCGCGCCACCGAGGACCTGGTGCCCGCGCTGGCGCGGATCGGCATGGAGCGGCTGCGCGGCGGCGACCTCGACGGGGCCCGCGCCGACCTGCTGCGCGCCGAACGCATCGGCCGGAACAGGTTCCTCTACCACCAGATCGCGGCGCTGACCGGACTCGCCGAGGTCGCCCGGGTCGCCGGCGACCGGGACCAGGCCCGCGACTACCTCGCCGCGGCGCGCGCGGCGCTGGCGGAGGCGGCGACGGCGCCGGAACCGCTGCGGCAGATGGAACTGCTCGGCGAAGCGCGGCTGCGCCTCGACGAAGGCGAGCCCGGCGGGGCGCAGGCGTTGCTCGCCGAAGCCTTGACCGCGGGACTGGAACTCCGCGACATGCCGCTGAACGCGACCATCGCGGAGCAGGCGGCGCGCGTGGAGTTCGCTGCCGGCCGGCCGCAGCGGGCGGCCCGCCTGATCGGCATCGCCACCGTGCTGCGCGGCCTGGTCGACGAAGGAGACCCCGAAGTGCGAGCGCTGCTGCGCGAGCTGGCCGGGGAGCACCGCGAAGAGCGCGACGGCGCAGCCGCGCTCTCGCGGGACGACGCCTTCGCAGAGCTGCGCGACGCGTTGGGGGTTGAGGGGCGTTAACCCCGATCGGGCGGAGGCCCTGCCGGACCTGCGGTCGGTCCCTCCCGCCCCCGACGCGGGAGGGCTCGACCGCAGGTGGTCGTGAGGATTATTCCGCTTCGGCCGGGGACACCTCCCGGCGACCACCGATAACGCCGTCGTCACCGCTGGTCAGGCACCATTCGCGCGTTCCGGGGAAGGGCGTTCGCGGTCCGGTTTCCGCTGGTCACAGGGGCCGTGCGCGTTTTGTGCTGCTATGGCGACACAACACGCGCACGGCTCCCTGCCTGCGGAAACGCCGCTCCGGAGTGCGGCCCCGGCGGTCACATCCGGCGGCGGTACGCCCACATCGCCAGCGGGAAGAACACCGCCACGATCGCGACCATCCAGATCAGCGTCGCCGTCAACGGCCCGGCGACCGGCCCGCCGATCATCAGGCCGCGCGCGGTGTCCGCGAGCTTCGTGACCGGGTTGATGGTCACCCACGCCTGCAGCCAGCCCGGCATCGTCTCGGTCGGCACGAACACGTTGCTGCCCATGGTCAGCGGGAACATGAACGCCATGGCCACGCCGGGCAGCGCCTGCTGGTTCTTGATCAGCATCCCGAGGAACACCGTGATCCAGCACATCGCCAGCGCGAAGGCGATCACCACCACGATCGCGGCCAGCGCGGACAGCGGATCGGTCTGGATCCGGAAGCCCATGATGGTGGCGAAGACCAGCAGCACCGCCAGCGCCACCAGGTAGCGCACGATGTCGCCCAGCACCGCGCCGATCAGCGGCGCCGACCGCGCCACCGGCAGGCTGCGGAACCGGTCGAACACGCCCTTGGAGATGTCGGTGTTGAGCGCCCAGCCGGTGCCGAGGCTGGCGAAGACCATGTTCATCGCCATCACGCCGGGCAGCGTGAGCTGCAGGTAGGAGCCGGTGTCCCCGACGATCGCCCCGCCGAAGAGGTAGACGAACATGACCAGGAACAGGATCGGCTGGATGGTGACGTCGATCAGGCCCTCGGGCGACTTGCGGATCTTGAGGATGCTGCGCCCGGCCAGCGTCAGGCCGTGCCGCAGCGCGCGGATCGGGCCGATGTGCTCCGAGGCGGCCGTCGGCGCGGCCGGCGGGCGTTCGATCGTGGCGGTCATGCGGCGGTCTCCTCCTCGGCGGCCTTGCCGGTGATGGCCAGGAACACCTCGTCCAGGCTGGGCAGGCGCAGCGCGAGTTCGTCGGCGGTGATCCCGGCGTCGTCGAGCCGGCGGACCAGGGTGGACAGCAGCACCGGGTCGTCGACCGGCGTGGTCAGCAGCCCGCTGTCGTCGTTCGTGGCCGGTTCGGCGCCGGTCAGCTCGGCGAGGATCCGGCGCACCGCGGGCACGTTCGCCAGATCGGTCGGCCGCACCTGCAGGGTCTGGCCGCCGACGCGGCGCTTGAGCTCGTCGGCGCGGCCGTCGGCGACCACCCGGCCGTGGTCGATCACGCTGATCCGGTCGGCCAGCTGATCGGCCTCCTCCAGGTACTGGGTGGTCAGCAGCACCGTCACGCCTTCGGCGGAGAGCGTGCGAACCATGTCCCACACCTGGTTGCGGCTGCGCGGGTCGAGCCCGGTGGTGGGCTCGTCGAGGTAGAGGATCTCGGGGCGGCCGACCAGGCTCGCCGCGAGGTCCAGGCGGCGCCGCATGCCGCCGGAGTAGGTCTTGATCGCGCGGCCGCCGGCGTCGGTGAGGCCGAAGCGCTCCAGCAGTTCGGCCGCCCGCGCCTTGGCGTCGCGCTTCGGCATTTCCAGCAACCGGCCGATGAGCACCAGGTTCTCGATGCCGGTGAGCTCCTCGTCGACCGAGGCGTACTGGCCGGTGAGCCCGATGCGGCTGCGCACCGCGACCGGCTGGCGGAGCACGTCGTAGCCGGCGACGGTCGCGGTGCCCGCATCCGGCCGCAGCAACGTGGCCAGGATCCGGACCGCGGTGGTCTTGCCCGCACCGTTGGGGCCGAGCACGCCGAGGATCGTTCCCGCCGGCACGGCGAGATCCACCCCGGCCAGCGCGGTGGTGGAGCCGAATCGTTTGACCAGGCCCTCGGCCTGGATCGCGAATGACATGCTTTCACTTTCCGGGGGGACGCTGACAGCCCGCGCACAGCTCGCTGACAGGCTGGGTGACGCGGACGACATGGGGAGCCAGGATGGATCGGACGTTGGTCGTCGAGCCGGAGCGGGACGACCCGCCGCGGCGCAAGCCCGGTGGCCGCGTGGTCACGGTGCTGCTGGTGCTGGCCGCGATCGGCCTGCTGGCCTGGGCGACGCTGCCGCTGTCGGGCTGGGACAGCGGCCGGTACCTGGTGGCGCTGGCGGCGTTGACCCAGTACGCGGCGCTGTCCGGCATCGTGCTGGCGCTGCTCGCCGTGATCCTGCGGCGCTGGTTGACCGCGCTCGTCGTCGGCCTGGCGACCGCGATCCTGGTGCTCTCCGTCGCGCCGCGCGCCATTCCCGACGCGCCTCCGGCGCAGGGCGTTGCGCTGCGGGTGATGTCGCTGAACGGTTTCTTCGGCGGGGCGGATGCCGCGCAGGTCGTGGACATCGTGCGGCAGAACCAGGTCGACGCGCTGAGCCTGCAGGAACTCACGCCCGAGCTGGTGGCCGCGCTGGACGGCGCCGGGCTCGCCGAGACGCTGCCGCACCGGGTGTTCCAGCCGGGGCCCAAGGCGGACGGCTCCGGGATCGCGTCGCGCTACCCGCTGCAGGAACTGTCGCTGGTGCCGGATTCGACGCTGGCCCAGCCATCGGCGCGGGTGCAGCGGCCGGGCTCACCGGCTTTCGAGATCGTCGCGGTGCACCCGCTGTACCCGATGGGCCGGGGCACGGCCGAGGTCTGGGGCCGCGAGCTGCGCGAGCTGCCGGCGCCGGCCACCGACGGCACGCCCCGGATGCTGGTCGGCGACTTCAACGCCACCCTCGACCACACCCGGCTCAAGTACTTGATCGGCCAGGGCTACACCGACGTCGCCGAGGCCACCGGCGACGGCCTGCACCCGACCTGGCCGGGCCCGGGCGCCTGGTTCCCGCCGCCGGTCACGATCGACCACGTGCTCACCAGCGGCGGCATCGCGCCCCAGTCGTTCCGCACCATCGACGTGGCCGGCGCCGACCACCGCGCGATTCTCGCCACGGTCGTCCTGACCGGCTGATCGTCAGTGCCCGTGAGTGTTTTGGGGTGTTATAGCGCCCCAAAACACTCACGGGTCCTGAGCAGCCGGAACGGCTGCCCGGCCGGTCACTTGCCGGGGTGGGACTCCTGGACGAGCTCGAACTCCAGCAGGCTGGACCCGCTGGCCACCGGGTTCTTGGCCTCGCCCGCGTGCGCCTCCTTCGCCGGGCCGCTGGCCCACGCCTGGAACGCCTCCTCGGACTCCCACTTCGTGTACACGAAGTAGCGGTTCTCGCCCTTCACCGGGCGCAGCAGCTCGAACCCGAGGAACCCGGGAGCGCTGTCCACCGAGCCGTGCCGCGAAGCGAACCGCTTCTCCAGCTCCGGCCCGGCACCTTCAGGGATCTCGATCGCATTGATCTTCACAACAGCCATGCAGCCAGCCTACGAGCCCGCCGCGACCACCGGCGACCGCACGGCCCGAGGCATTCGCCGGCCCGCCACTACTCGACCGGTTCCGCCTCGTCGTCCGACTCGGACTCCTCGAACCTGCTGAACTCGCCGTTCTGGTACCAGTAGGTGCCGTCGCCGATTTCGTAGCCGATTTCGGCCGCATCGACGTGATCGCGCGCCACCGCCGAGACCGCGGTGACGACCAGGTCCAGCATGTCGGGCTCGGGCACCTCCGCCACGAGCACGGCGTCCTGCGCGGGGACGGCCAGCACCACTCCGCGCTCCGCCAACTCCGGCTCGATCTCGTCGAGCAGCAGCGCCCAAGGGGCGTTCTCGATGGTCAGCACCGTGATCGTCGCGACGGGCTCGTCGTCCTCATCGGACAGCTCGACGGACACCTCGCCCCACGCCGGGGCCTCCTCCTCCCGGCGCAGGTTCGCGAGAGCCGCCTCGACCAGCTGCTCGGGCTCCACGCCCCAGGCCTGCACCGCCGCGTTGTGCACCTGGGTGTCGATCTCGGGCTCGTCCTCGTCCGACGATGGCGCGTCCGCTACGACCAGCCCGATCCAGAGCCCGTCGGCCAGCGGCAGCCGGAACCACTCCTCGGACTCGTCGGGCTCCTCCGACTCATCTGTCTCGGAGCGCGGGCTTCCGTCGAACAGGTGGATCCGCAGGAGATCCCGCACCTGCTCGAAGGGTGCCTGCTCCAGCCATTCCGACTGTGCCTCCGCCATGCTCCACGCGTCGATCTGGCCGAAGCAGATGCCCTCCCAGTCCTCCCGCGGTGCTTCCGCGCACCGCTTGGCGAGCCGTTCGAGCCGGAACTCGTAGCCGTCGGAGTAGGCCCCCGAGACCAACTCGACGAAGCCAGATTCGAGGCTCTGCCCTCCGGCGCCGAAGCAGTCGCAAGCGTCGTCGACCTCTTGGCGGAACGCCTCGAACTGCTCGGCGTCGAAGACGCCGCACCACTCCGGGACTTCCACCGCAGCAAAAGTTTGTGCCATGTGGCCGAACGCTAGCGAAGCCCGATGACAATTCGACCCGGTACCGCGAGATCGGCTCTACAGCTCGATCTGCGGGTGCAGGCGGCCGATGTTCCAGACCCGTTGGTGCTGGACGACCAGTGTTGTCAGGGCCAGGAAGACGACCAGGAAGCCCGTCAGCACCGCCACGTCGCGGAGCAGGTGCTCGGTGACGCCGCCGGAGATCGTCACGCGCAGCCCGTCCACCAGGTAGGTCATCGGCAGGAACGGGTGCACGGCCTGGAACGGCGCCGGGGCGGTCTCCATCGGGTACAGCCCGCCGGACGCGGTGAGCTGGATGATCAGCAGCACCAGCGACAGCAGGTCGCCGACCGCGCCGAGCGCGGTGCGCAGGAAGTGGTCGATGGCCACGAACGCGACCGCGGCGAGGGAGACCAGCCCGATCGTCCACCAGACGTGCACCGGGTCGAGCCCCAGCCCGAAGTCGACCACCGCGTACAGCACCAGCCCGCCGACGATGCCCAGCACGGCCGCGGGCAGGAAACCGGCGAACGCGATGGTGAACGCCCCGACGCGATCCGCGAGCGCGCGCTGGTTCACCGGCTTGAGCAGCAGGTACGCGAAGAGCCCGAAGACCCAGAGGGCGATCGCGAAGAAGAACGGCGCCAGCCCGCGCCCGTAGACGTGCGCCGGGTTCAGGTTGTCGGTGCGGATTTCGGTCGGCGATCCGAGGACGTCGGCGGCCTGCGCGACCTCGGTGGGGTTCGTCGGCGGGATCTTGCCCAGCGTGTCGTCGACCAGGCCCTGCAGGTTCTTCGCGCCGTCGTTGAGCTGCCCGGCGCCGGTCTCCAGCACCCCGCTGCTCGCCGCCAGCGTGTCCAGGCCGTTGGTGATGCCGTTGGCGCCGCCGGAGAGTTCCGCGACACCCGCGCGCAGCGTGTCCGCCGGTGCGGTGAACGCGCGGATCTGGTTCTGCAGCGGGCCCATGTTGTTCTGCAGCGTCAGCGCCTGCGAGTTGGCGTCCTGCGCCGTGGCCAGGGCCTGCTGGGCGTCCTTGTCCGCGGTGCTCGCGGAATCGGCCAGCTTCTGGGCGTTGTCCAGGGCGCGCTGGTAGGCGGCGTCCTGGGCGATCTCGGGGTGCCGCTTGCCGAGTTCCTCGATCGCCGAGCGGCCCTCGGCGGCGCGCTGGCCGAGGAACCCGGTGGTGGTCTTGATCGTGCTCAGGCTGTTGACCGCGATGTTGCTCGCGTTGACCAGGGCGTTGACCGCGCCGGGCAGCCGCTCGGCGGTGAAGTTGCTGACCCCGGACAGCTGCTTGCTCAGCTGCGCGGTGGCGTCCGAGATGTCCTGCACCCCGCGCGAGACCTGGCCGGTGCCGTCGCGAACTCCGCCCAGGCCCTTGGAAAGCGCCGCGGTGCCCTGCTTGCTCAGGTCGGTGCCCTCGACGAGCTGCTTCGACGCTTCCGAAGCCAGCTGCAGCTTCTCCCGCGCCTGGTCGAGTTCGCCGTAGAGCGCGCGGGCGTAGGTGGCGTGCGCGGCGGCGTTGATCTGGTTCTGCAGCTCGGTCTGCACCGTGTCGGCCATGATCCCGGCGATGTAGCCGTTGGCGTCGTTCTTGACGATCTGCAGCGCGGCGCGCTCCGGGGTGCGGTCGGCCGCGGTCGCGAGCTTCGCGCTGAAGTCCGAGGGGACCTCGATCGTGAAGTAGTACCGGCCTTCCACGAGGCCGTGCCGGGCCTCGGCGGAATCCACGAAGTTCCAGTCGAAGATGTCGGTCGCCTTGAGCTGCTGGACGAACTGCGCGCCGGCGTTGATGTGCTCGCCGCGCGCGTCGACCGCCAGGTCGGAGTTGACCACCGCGACCGGCACCCGGTTCAACTGGCCGTAGGGATCCCAGTTCGACCACAGGTACAGCGACCCGTACAGCAGCGGGACCAGGATCAGCACGAGCGGCACGAAGCGGCGCAGCGGCCCGCGGAAGCGCCGCAGCTCCAGCCAGGCCAGCTTGAACGCTTTCACCGGGCGACCTCTTCTTCCTGCCGGTCGAGCACCTTCGTGGGCCGTTCCGGCTCGCGGACGGGCAGCGGGATCACCTCGACGTCGCCGGACGGCGGATCGGTCGCGCTGGCCAGCACCGTCATCCCGGTGCGGGTCACCTCGCGCAACCCGGCCCACACCTGCGCGCGGGCCGCCCGGGGGAGGCCCGCGTCGACGTCGTCGACGAGGATCCCGGCGGGGGAGCCGGCGATCGCCAGCGCCACCGCGAACAGCAGCCGCTCGGCGGGGTGCAGCTCGTCGACCAGCGCGGTGCGGTCCGGGGCGATCCGGACCCGGTCGAGCGCGGCTTCGACGGCGCGCTCGGAGACGCCGCTGATCAGGCGGCGTTCCGCGATCGCTTCGCGGACCCGGTGCTTGTCCTCCAGCTCGTATCCGGGGCGCAGCCGCGCGGGGCGGATCAGCTGCCGCACCGCCTTGGCCTGCGCGGGCAGCACGTGCCCGGAGACGTCCAGGTGCCCGGTGACGAGCGGGAGCCTGCCGGACAGCGCGAGCAGCAGCGAGGTGCGGCCCGTGCCGGAAGGCCCGGCGATCACGGCCAGCGCGCCCGGTTCGACGCGCAGGTCGAGGTTGGCGAACACGATGCCCTCCGGGCCCCTGGCGGCGATTCCGCGGGCGAGGATGGCCACGCCGTCGACGTCCATTCACCCTCCTGCGTGCGCGATTTGCTGCTCCAAAGTGGCGGCTCGCGCGGAGGTCGGCAACTCGTGATCGACGGTAGTCCACTGTGGATCGGATGTTGCGGACCCGGGGCGTGTCGAGCGCGTTCGGGTCGCGCGGCGGAAACCGGGCCCGGAAGCGGCAGTTTCAATTGAAACTGCCGCGGGTGACGATGCCGCCCACGATCGGAGGGTCAGCGGGTGGTGACGGTCTCGGCCTCGCCGGTCTTGGTGTCGACGATGGCGATCTCGCCGATCCCGGCGCGCACCGGCTCCGGCGGTTGCAGCGCCCGGAAACCCGTCGCCAGCTGGTCGTCGGTGATGCCCTGGGCGAGCGTGCAGTGCGGGATCCACGCGCCCGGGAAGTAGTAGGCGGAGGGGTGCTGCACCCGTCCGGCCAGCGCGTCGTGCACCGCCGAGTGCACTGCCAGCAGCTCGGTGTCCACGACCGCGCCCAGCAGCAGCACCCGCTCCTCGCCGGGGAACGTTCCCAGGGTGTGCAGCCAGAGGTCCGGAATGGACAGCAGCTCCAGCTCGGAGCGCAGCGCCTTGCGCGCCGCGGTCGGCATGGCGCGGGCCGCGGCGAAGATGACGTGCGGGCGGTGCTTGCGCGCGGCGACGCTCGGCACCCCGGCCGCGTCCAAGCGCCGCCACAGCGCCCGGACCGCGGAATCCGCGGCGTCGTCGAAGAACGCCACCACCGCCTGCGCCATCAGTGCTCGCCGGGCAGTGCGAAGCGGCCGTCGTCGGTCTGCTCGATCAGCCCGTCCACCAGCAGGGAATCCAGGCAGCGGTCGCGCTGCCCGGCGTCCGACCAGACCGCGTCCAGCTGCTCGCGCAGCACCGGACCGGTCGAGCCGCGCAGGACGTCCAGCAGCTTGCCGCGAACCTGGCGATCGGTGCCGGCGAACTTCTGCACCTTCTTCGGCGGTCCGGCGTAGGCCGGGCGGCCGGCGTGCTGCCAGGCGCAGTCGTGCGCGATCGGGCAGGACTCGCACAGCGGCGACCGCACAGTGCACACCACCTGGCCGAGCTCCATCAGCGCCGCCGAGAGCTTCGCGGCGCTCGCGTCGTCGGCCGGGAGCAGGGCGTCGACGTCGTTGAGGTCGCGCTTGGTCGACGGCGGACCGGCGTCGCCCGCGCCGTGCACGGCGCGGGCCACCACCCGGCGGACGTTCGTGTCGACCACCGGAGCCCGCTTGCCGTAGGCGAAGGCCGCCACGGCCCGGGCGGTGTATGCGCCGATGCCCGGCAGGGCCAGCAGCGTGTCGACATCGGACGGCACGACGTCGCCGTGCTCGGCGGCGATCGTCGCGGCGGCCTCGTGCAGCCGCAGGGCCCGGCGCGGGTAGCCGAGCTTCCCCCAGGCGCGCACCACCTCGCCCTGCGGCTCGGCGGCCAGGTCGGAGGGGCGCGGCCAGCGGCGCATCCACTCCTCCCAGATCGGCTGGACCCGGTTGACCGGGGTCTGCTGCAGCATCGTCTCGCTGACCAGCACGCCCCAGCCCGTGGTGCCGGGCGCGCGCCACGGCAGCGGCCGGGCGGTGGCGGCGAACCAGTCGATGAGCTCGACCGGATCCAGGGGCGGGGCGGGATGCGCGGCGGTGGTCTTCATGGCACCACCGATCCTGCCAGGCCCCCGGCGCGCGGGAGAACACGCCCGAAAGGACCACGCGGAGTCATCCCGGCCGTCGCGCGAACATCCACCTAACTAGATCCGGAACAGCCTTGCCCACCTGCGAATATGACCTCGTGTCCCGACGCGATGCGCAATTGCCCGAGAAATCGACCGGTCGCCCGGATGAACGTCGATTTCGCGAGGAATCGCGCCGCTCCACGCGGCGGCCGGGAGCGCGTTCGGTGGGCGCACGTTCCCGGTCGCCGGGGCCCGATCGGCCGTGATACGCCCGATTGGGTGATCGTTGGTAACGCTCTTCGGAGTAGTCGCCGGGTTACTGTCGTTGCCGTGCTTGATCCGACCGGACCGCTCCCGCCCACGGTGTACTGGCGTCGCCGCGCGGTGGCGATCGGTGCGGTCGTGCTGGTGGTGGCGCTCCTCGGCTGGGGCGCGATCGCCCTGCTGGGCGGGGCCTCGGGGCCGCAAGCCGTCCCGGCGCCGCCGCCGGGGCCGCCGGTCGCGGTGGCGGCCGACGCGCCACCGCAGCCGTGCGCGGACGAGTCGATGCGCGTCGTGGCCGAGGTGGCCCGCCCGGAGTTCAAGGTGGGTGAGCGGGTCGGCATGAGCGTCGTGGTGACCAACGCGAGCGACCGCGCCTGCGTGCGCGACATCAACCGCCTGCTGCGCGACCTGACGGTGTCGACCCCGGGCGGGAAGCACGTGTGGTCGAGCAACGACTGCTACTCGGAGTCGACGAACGAGCAGCCGTTGCTGCAGCCGGGCCAGTCGGTGCGCAACGACATCCAGTGGTCGGGCCAGACGTCCACATCGGACTGCGAAGACGGCCAGGCGAAGGCCCCGGCGGGCGACTACCAGGTGGTGGCCAGGCTGGCGGCGCTCAACAGCTCCCCGACCCCGTTCCGCCTGACCGCGGCCAACTGACCCGGTCCCCGAAATCCCCCAATTTCAGGCAAAATCGGGAGCCCTCGTGGCGGGCTGGAGCGCGTCAGGCGAAGCGGTCCACTATGGAGGATTCCGCCAGGCGGGAGAGGCCCTCCCGGATCGCGCTCGCCCTCGCCTCGCCGATCGAATCCACCTCGCGCAGCTCGGCCACCGTCGCCGCGAGCAGCCGCTGCAGCGAGCCGAAGTGCTCCACCAGCTGCCGCCGCACCGCCGTCGGCAGGCGCGGCACCCTCGCGAGCAGCCGGTAGCCGCGCGGGCTCAGGTGCTCCTCCAACGCCTCCGGCTTGTCCGAGTAGCCGAAGGCCCCGGCGATCGCCGTCAGGTCCAGCAACTCCGTGCCGTCGAGCTCGTGCAGCGCCGCCTCGACCTGCTCCGAGGTCGGCATCGCGCCGCTGGTCGGCAGGTACTCCTGCACGATCAGCTCGCGGTCCAGGTCGATGCCGTCCCGGGCGCGACCGCCGCGCGCCTCCCGCGAGGAACCGACCAGCTCGTCCAGCTGCAGCTCGATCAGCCGGCCGTCCTTGCCGAGCTCGACGACGTCGCCCTCGATCTCGTCGGCGATCCGCCGCACCATCTCCATCCGCTGCACGACGGTCATCGCGTCGCGCAACGTCACGTAGTCCTCGATCTCCAGCGCCGACAGCGCCTGCGCGACCTCGGCCAGCCGCGCGGTGTAGCGCTCCAGGGTCGCCAGCGCCTGGTTGGCGCGGGAGAGGATCTCCGGCGAGCCGATCAGCACGTGCCGGTGGCCCTGCGTGTAGACGCTGATGATGCTCATCGACTGGCTCACCGACACCACCGGGTAGCCGGTCTGGATCGCGGTGCGCTCCGCCGTGCGGTGCCGGGTGCCGGACTCCTCGGTGGGCGTGCTCGCGTCGGGCACCAGGTGCACGTTCGCCCGCATGATCCGCGTCGCGTCCGTGGACAGCACCACCGCGCCGTCCATCTTGGACAGCTCGCGCAGCCGGGTCGCGCTGAACTCGATGTCCAGGTGGAACCCGCCGTCGCAGAGCGCCTCCACCGCCGGGTCGTAGCCGAGCACGATCAGGCCGCCGGTGCGGCCGCGCAGGATGCGCTCCAGCCCGTCCCGCAGCGCGGTTCCGGGAGCCAGCCGGGCGAGCGTGCCGCGCAGCTGCTCGTGGCTCATTTGACACCCACGATCTTGAGCGCCTCGCTGACGTTCGACACCACCGTGGCGCGCACGCCCTTCGGCAGCGGGCCCGCATCCGGCGGCACCAGCGCCCGGTCGAACCCGAGTCTGGCCGCTTCGGCCAGCCGCCGCCCGACGCTGCTGACCCGCCGGATCTCCCCGGCGAGCCCCACCTCGCCGACCGCGATCAGGTTCGGCGGCAGCGGCTTGCCCTTCTGCGACGAGGCGATGGCCAGCGCGATCGCGAGGTCCGCGGCGGGCTCGTGCACCTTCGTGCCGCCGACCGTCGCCGCGAACACGTCGTACTCGCCGGTGGGCACCTTGCCGTGCTTGCCCAGCACCGCGAGCATCATCGACACCCGGGCCGAGTCCAGGCCGCTGACCGACCGCCGCGGCATGGCCATCTGGGTCTTCATCACCAGCGACTGGACCTCCACCAGCAGCGGGCGCTTGCCCTCGACCATCACGGTCACCGCGGTGCCGTCGACCTGGGTCTCGTTGCGGTTGATGAACAGCCCGGACGGGTCCGGGACCTCGGCGATGCCGTCGTCGCGCTGCTCGAAGCAGCCGACCTCGTCGGCGGGCCCGAACCGGTTCTTCACGCCGCGCAGCATCCGCAGCGCTGAGTGCCGGTCGCCCTCGAAGTGCAGCACCACGTCGACCAGGTGCTCCAGCACGCGCGGACCGGCCACCGCCCCGTCCTTCGTGACGTGCCCCACCAGCACCACCGGCAGCCCACGTTCCTTGGCCAGCGACACCAGCGCCGTGGTCACCGCGCGGACCTGCGTGACGCCGCCGGGGCTGCCGTCGGCCTCGGGCGACTGCACGGTCTGCACCGAGTCGACGATCAGCAGGCCCGGCCGCACCGCGTCGACGTGCCCGAGCACGGCGGACAGGTTGCTCTCGGCGCCGAGGTACAGCTCCGGGTGCACCGAATCGGTGCGCTCCGCACGAAGCCGCACCTGGCCTGCGGATTCCTCACCCGTGACGTAGAGCGACGGGCCGGGCGAGGCGCCAGCGGCCCAGCGGTGCGCGACCTCCAGCAGAAGTGTGGACTTCCCCACTCCGGGCTCGCCGGCCAGCAGCACGACCGCGCCGGGCACGATCCCGCCGCCCAGCACCCGGTCCAGCTCCGCGATGCCGGTGGACACCGCGCGGGCGGAATCGAGGTCGACCTCGGCGATCGGCCGGGCGGGGGTGGCCGGGGCGCCCGCCGCCACCTTCGTCAGCACGGGTCGGGCGGCGGCGGTCTCGTCGATGGTGCCCCACGCCTGGCAGCTCGGGCAGCGGCCGACCCACTTGGCGACCTCGTGGCCGCAGTCGGCGCAGCGGTATCCGGGACGGGCGGTGCGGGTGTTCTTCGGGGGCACGCGGCGAGGCTATCCGCCCGCGACGACAGGCCCGGTCACCGGCATCGCGCGCCGGACCCGAGGTCGTGCCGGATTCCCCGCGATCGAGTGGATCAGGCGGCCAACGGCCCGGCCCACCGTCCGTGGTGCCGTCCGTGGTGCCGCAATTTCAATGGAAATCGGACCTTCGATTTCAATGGAAATTGCGGCACCACGAGACGCGAGAACGGGCCGCCCGCGCGTGCGGACGGCCCGTTCCGGCGAAACCTGCGGTCAGTGACCGCCGCCCTGCTCGGCGCCCGACACCGGGCTGCCGTGCTCGGGGCGCGGCGAGTGGTCGACACCCACCGGCACCTGCACGGTGACCGAGCCGGCCTTCTCGAAGACGAAGGTCACCGGGACGGTCACGCCCGGCGTGATGTCCTGCTTGAACCCGTTCAGCGTGATCTGCACCACGCGGTCCGCGGTCGTCTCGCCCTGCTGGACCTGCTCGGACTTGCCGGTGGCGTGCAGCGCGGTCCGGCTCGGCAGGTCGGTGATCCCACCGAGGGTCGCCGACGCGGCGTACGGGCTGGTGACCTGGACCAGCTTGTCGTTCGGCCCCTCGTTGGCGATCACCAGCTGCACCGGCGCGGACGAACCGGCCGGGTAGCGCGCGTCGGTGGTCGGGAAGGTGAAGGAGGCGTCGCGGATCGAGATCTGCTTGAGGTCACCACTGCCGCCGTTGACGGCGGCGACCTGGGTGTCGGTCTCGGTCACCTGACCGGCACTGCACCCGGCGAGGGCGACGACGGCGCCGAGCCCGATGACGGCCGGGATCAACCGCAGGCGAACGGCCTTGAGGTGCTGAGGGCGGCTCACGGATGCAGCGTCCTTCCTGATTGCCGGACAACCGCTGGAAGCTTAATCCCCACCCCGCGCGGCCGTTCCAGGGGCTAGCCGAACTACCTATTTCCGGGTCCCCGGAGGCCTGGATGGCACTCCGACCAGACTATCCATAGTGGACGATTTCAGTGGGCCGAAAGGTGCCTCCTTGCACGTTCGGGGCATCCTTGTCAACCCCTGTCCGCCGCCTGACCTGCGAATACGGATGGCGAGGTGGTCGAGGCCCGGTTGCTCGACGTGCTAAACTGGGCATAGCGAAAGGGGCAGAGGACACATGGTTTTCAAGGTCGGAGAGACCGTCGTCTACCCGCATCACGGTGCCGCGCTCATCGAAGCAATCGAGACTCGTGTGATCAAGGGCGAGGAAAAGCAGTACCTCGTCCTCAAGGTCGCGCAGGGCGACCTGACCGTGCGCGTTCCCGCGGACAACGCCGAGATCGTCGGCGTCCGGGACGTTGTCGGCCAGGAGGGGCTCGATCGGGTCTTCGACGTGCTGCGGGCCCCGCACACCGAAGAGCCCACCAACTGGTCTCGACGGTACAAGGCCAACCTGGAGAAGCTCGCCTCCGGCGATGTGAACAAGGTGGCCGAAGTGGTGCGCGACCTCTGGCGACGCGAGAAGGATCGTGGCCTGTCCGCAGGCGAGAAGCGAATGCTCGCGAAGGCGCGGCAGATCCTGGTCAGCGAGTTGGCATTGGCCGAAGGTACTGACGAAGGCAAGGCGGAAACCCTGCTGGACGAAGTCCTCGCCACCGCAGTGTGATCATCGGGAATAGACGAGCGTGAGCGTTGTCGCGCTGGTACCCGCGGCCGGCCGCGGGGTGCGCCTGGGTGCCGGGATGCCGAAGGCGCTGGTTCCGGTGATCGGTGAATCGTTGTTGTTGCGCGCGGTCCGCGGCCTGTTGGCCTCGGGCCGCGTGCAGCACGTCGTGGTCGCGGCCCCGGCCGATCAGGTCGAGGTCGTGACCGCGGAGCTGGCCGCGTTGCCGTCCGCGCACGTGGTCGCCGGGGGAGCGGAGCGGACCGACTCCGTGCGGCGCGCGCTCGACGCGGTCGAGCGGATCGCGCCGGATGCGCGGGTCGTGCTGGTGCACGACGCCGCACGTGCTTTCACCCCGGCTTCGATGATCCGGGATGTCGTGTCCGCGGTCGAGGAGGGCGCTCCCGCGGTGATCCCGGTGCTGCCGGTGACCGACACGATCAAGCAGGTCGACGACGCGGGCGACGTCGTCTCGACCGTGGACCGCTCGCAGCTGCGGGCGGTGCAGACGCCCCAAGGTTTCGCCATCGACGTGCTGCGGGCGGCCTACGCCGCGGCCGGTGACGTGGCCACCGACGACGCCGGGCTCGTGGAGCGGGTCGGCGGCAAGGTGCACACCGTCGCCGGGCACCCGCACGCCCTGAAGATCACCACCGCCTTCGATCTGGCCATCGCCGAGTCGGTGCTGGCCGTGGCTGGAGAACCCGAGTGACCGAGATGCTGCCCCGAGTCGGCCAGGGCGTCGACGTGCACCCCGTCGAAGCCGGGCGCGACTGCTGGATGGCGGGCCTGCTCTGGCCGGGCGTGGACGGCTGCGCCGGGCACTCCGACGGCGACGTCGCGGCGCACGCGCTGTGCGACGCGCTGCTGTCGGCGGCGGGCCTCGGCGATCTCGGCGCGGTGTTCGGCACCGACGACGACCGCTGGGCCGGCGCCCACGGCGCGGACTTCCTGATCGAGGTGCGGAACAGGGTCGCTGCGGCGGGCTTTCGGATCGGCAACGCGACCGTGCAGGTGATCGGCAACGCGCCGCGCATCGGCAAGCGCCGCGAGGAAGCGCAGCAGGTGCTCTCGGAGGCGATCGGCGCGCCGGTGTCGGTGTCCGGCACGACCTCCGACGGCCTGGGCCTCACGGGCCGCGGCGAAGGCATCGCCGCTGTGGCCACCGCCCTGGTCTTCCCGGCGGCCTGACGGTTCCGGCCGGTCAGTGCGCACGGCACCTGATCGGCGGTTGCGCCTGGCCCGTCGAGTAACGGGCGGATAGCTGGGCGTAACGGGTTGGCGGAGTCAGGGAAAACTCAGGGCTCGCGGTCTGGAATGCCGGGGTCGGTGCGCGCCATGCTCGACGCATGGTGATCGAGCGGAACCGGTGGGTGCGTCGGCTGCTCGTAGTGCAGCCGGTGTTGGTGTGGCCAGTGTCGTTCGTGTTGTGGTCCGGGGGCAGCGGCCTCGGCCTGGCGGCGGCCGTGATCCTGTTGTGGGTGAGTGCGGCCATCTGCATCGCGGGCATCGTCGTCCCGATGCGCGGCCACCAGGCGCGGCGCTGCTGACTGCGGCGGAGGGGTGGTCCGGGTCGTGAGCTTGGCCGCATGTCGGTGCCCGGCCCGGTCCAGTCCACTTACCGTTGGCGGCGTGACTTCGCGCGCGGTGCTCTTCGACTTCTCCGGCACGCTGTTCCGTCTCGAAGAAGACGAGTCCTGGTTCAGCGACCTCGCCGATGCCGACGGCGCCCCGTTCGACCTGGCGGCGCAGGCCGAGGTGATGCGCCGGATGACGGCGCCGGTCGGCCAGATCGTGCAGCTCGGCCCGGAATTCCAGGACGCGTGGGAGAACCGCGACCTCGATCCGGCCCTGCACCGCAAGGTCTACGTGGAGGTGCTGCGCAGCTCCGGGGTGCAGGACGGCCAGGCCACGGGCCTCTACGAGCGGCTGATCGACCCCGACTTCTGGACGGCGTACCCGGACACCGTCGAGGTGATGCGCCGGCTGCACGAGGCGGGCACCAAGATCGGCGTGATCAGCAACATCGCCTTCGACATCCGGCCCGCGTTCGAGCGGATCGGCGTCACCGGTTACGTCGACGAGTTCCTGCTGTCGTACCTCGAAGGCGTCATCAAGCCGGACCCGAAGATCTTCCTGCGCGCCTGCGAGCGGCTCGGCGTCGCGCCGGAGGAGGCGCTGATGGTCGGCGACAGCGAGGAGGCCGACGGCGGCGCGGCGGCGGTCGGCTGCCGGGTGGCGATCGTCGACCCCGTGTCCACCGCCGAGCGGCCGGACGGATTGCTGACCGCCGTCGCCGACGTACTGCGCTGACGATCACTACCCCTTGACGCGCCAGCCCCTGTCGTGATTGCGCGCCGACCTGTCCCCGTACCATCAGGGGCGTGAGCCTGCACCTGCATGACACCGCGACCCGCACGACGCGCGAATTCCACCCGCGCTGCGACGGAGTGGCGTCGATCTACGTCTGTGGTGCCACCGTGCAGGGCATTCCGCACGTCGGCCACGTCCGCAGCGGGCTGAACTTCGACGTGCTGCGCCGCTGGCTGCAGCGGGTCGGCTACGACGTGCGCCTGGTCCGCAACGTCACCGACATCGACGACAAGATCCTCACCAAGGCCGGCGAAGCCGGTCGCCCGTGGTGGGAGTGGGCCGCGACGCACGAGCGCGCCTTCGAGCTGGCGTACGATCAGCTCGGCTGCCAGCCGCCGTCGGTGCTGCCGCGTGCGACCGGGCACGTCACGCAGATGGTCGACCTGATCCAGCGGCTGATCGACAAGGGTCACGCCTACGCGGCGGGCGGCGACGTCTACTTCGCGGTGGCCTCCTACGCCGACCACTACGGCAAGCTGTCCGGGCAGCGCCTCGAAGAGGTGCAGCAGGGCGAGACCCTGGCCAGCGGCAAGCGCGACCCGCGCGACTTCACGCTGTGGAAGGGCGCGAAGCCGGGCGAGCCGAGCTGGCCGACGCCGTGGGGCCACGGCCGCCCGGGCTGGCACCTGGAGTGCTCGGCGATGGCCACCTTCTACCTCGGCAGCGAGTTCGACATCCACGGCGGCGGCCTGGACCTGGTGTTCCCGCACCACGAGAACGAGCTGGCCCAGTCGAACGCGGCCGGGGACGGCTTCGCGCAGTACTGGATGCACAACGCCTGGGTGACCATGAGCGGCGAGAAGATGTCGAAGTCGCTCGGCAACACGCTGTCCATCCCGGCGGTGCTCCAGCGCGCCCGCGCGGCCGAGCTGCGCTACTACCTGGTCACGCCGCACTACCGGTCGACGATCGAGTTCTCCGAGGGCGGCCTGGCCGAGGCGGTCGCCGCGTACCGGCGCATCGAGTCGTTCGTGCGCCGCGTCGGGCAGCGTGCCGGCAACGTCGAGCCCGGCGAGCTGGCCGCGGAGTTCACCGAGGCGATGGACGACGACCTGTCGACGCCGCAGGCGATCGCGGCGGTGCACAACGCGGTCCGGGAGGGCAACGCGGCGCTGGACCGCGGCGACGACGAGGCGGCTCGCGACGCGGCGGCGTCGGTGCGAGCCATGATGGACGTGCTCGGGTTGGACCCGCTGTCCGAGAAGTGGGCCGAGGACGCCGGTTCGGACGATGCTGCGCACACCGCGCTGGCCGACCTGGTCCAGGCGATGCTCGACCAGCGCCAGCAGGCCCGCAAGGAGCGCGACTTCGCCACCGCCGACCTGCTGCGCGATCGGTTGCAGGACAGCGGGATTGCCGTCGAGGACACCCCCGACGGTCCGATGTGGACATTGAAAGACGGGTAACACGTGGCCGGCAACGACAAACGCCGCGGCGGCATGCGCAAGAGCAACAAGAAGGGCATGGTCGTCGGATCCGGCGGGCAGCGCCGCCGGGGGCTGATCGGCAAGGGGCCGACGCCGAAGGCGGAGGACCGGGTCAGCCACCCCGCGAAGCGGCGCGCCGACGCGCGCAGCAAGGCGGAGCAGCAGCGCGCGAAGCGCAAGGCGCAGCAGGACACGCAGCCGGAGCTGGTGGCCGGGCGCAACCCGGTGGTGGAGTGCATCCGGGCCGGCGTGCCGGCGACCGGGCTGTACGTGGCGCAGGGCATCGACATCGACGACCGGGTCACCGAGGCGGTGCGGGAGGCGAAGTCGCGCGGGATCTCCGTGCTGGACGTGCCGCGCATCGAGCTCGACCGGATGACGAACAACGCGATGCACCAGGGGCTCGCGCTCCAGGTGCCGCAGTTCTCCTACGCGCACCCGGAGGACGTGCTCGCGGCGGCGCATGATTCCGGCTTGCCGCCGCTGATCGTCGCGCTCGACGGCGTGACCGACCCGCGCAACCTGGGTGCGGTGATCCGCTCCGCGGCGGCGTTCGGCGCGCACGGCGTGATCGTGCCGCAGCGGCGCAGCGCCGGGATCACGGCCGTCGCCTGGCGCACCAGCGCGGGCACGGCCGCGAAGCTGCCGGTGGCCAAGGCGGTCAACCTCACCCGCACGCTGAAGGACCTGAAGGAAGCCGGGCTGATGGTCATCGGCCTGGACGCCGATGCCGACGTCACCTCGGACGAGCTGGAGCTGGCGACGGGACCGCTGGTGGTCGTCGTGGGCTCGGAGGGGCGCGGGCTGTCCCGGCTGGTCCGGGAAACCTGCGACCAGACGGTGTCGATCCCGATGGCGGGAGGGGTGGAGTCGCTCAACGCCTCGGTCGCCGCGGGCGTGGTCCTCGCCGAGGTCGCCCGCCGCCGCAGGAACTGACCCCCGGCCGAGACACCACCCCTCAGGTCCCGCCGACCGGGAACGGTCCGTTGGTCCGCAATTTCAATGGAAATCGAAGGTCCGATTTCCATTGAAATTGCGGAAGTTGTCCACAGCCGTACGAGGTTGTCCACACCCTCCGGTGCGTCGTGACCCCGACACGCCGGGAGGGGTGCAGTTTCAATTGAAACTTGAGGGTCAGTTTCAATTGAAACTGCGGTCAATTGGAACTGCGGTCGATCGAACTGCGGGTGGGGACGTCAGGACTGGTTCTGGCTGAGGATGGTGTCGACCGTCAGGGCCGATGCGACGACCATGCTCAGCAGCGGGTCCTGGAGCGGTCGGTGGATCTGCAGGACGTAGTTGTCCGCGGTCGTGAACGCCGCCTTCGCCAGGCCCTGCCAGGTCTTGGTGATCTGCCCGATCTCGGTGTCGGCGTGGTCCAGGACCTTGATGTCCCAGGCGCGCAGGTTCTCCGCGCGCATGCCGCCGATGCGCTGCCCGTTGACCTCGAAGTCGAACCTGGCCTTGCCCCAGACGTTCGCCAGCTTGATGTCCCCGACCGGCGACTGGTCCGGCCGCTGCACGTGCACCGTGCCCTTCCACATGGTCGCCGGACGGGTCAGCACCAACATCGGCCGGCCGGTGGCGTCGCGGATCTCCAGCGTCACGGTCATCAGCGAGTCGAGCTTGGTGAACATCCGCAGCGCCTTCTGCGCGCCGCTCTGGCCGACCTGCATGACAGAGCCGAGCTGGCGGCCGTGCTGGTCGTAGACGGCGTACTCGTTCGCCACCTCGATCAGCTTCGCCTTCTGGTTGATCACCAGCACCGGCTCGGTGAACAGCGTGCCACCGCCGCCGGCGATCGTGCCTCCGACACCGGCGCGCTGCTGCACCTGCTGCTGGACGGACGCGGCGTCGCCGGTGCCACCCATCGCCAGCTCGATGGCCGAGGCGTCGTTGCGCTGCGCGTACTGCGGCTGCTGGACCGGCTGGGCGGGCTGGACGTGCGGGGTCCACTGCCGACCGTCCCACCAGCGCACGTAACGCGGATCTGCCTGGTCCGGGTACCAGCCGGGCGGCGGTGCGTTCATGGGCCCAGGCTAGGCGATCGTCGCGGCGGCCGTCCCGGGTTTGCACTCATCGCGTTCGGGGCCGGTGACGGTCCGGGCTCGGCTAGAGTCCGACGGAGCAATTCAGCACCAGCGAGGAGGCGAGGGCCTCCCGTACCCCGAGGCCCCCGATGTCGTTCGCAAGTCCGCTGTTCCTCTGGTACTTCCTGCCGGCCGTGCTCGCGGCCGTGCTGATCGCACCGCGCAGCGGACGCAATGTCGTGATCGCCGTGGCGAGCCTGCTGTTCTACGTCAGCGGCGCGGGCGGGACGACGCTGCTGCTGCTCGCCTGCATCGTGGTGAACTACTTCGCCGGCCGGCGGCTGGAACCCGACGACTGGGGTTTCGAGCAGAACCGGCGGAAGTGGCTGCTGATCGGCACGATCTCGTTCAACCTCGCGATCCTGGCGATCTGGAAGTACGCCGGGTTCGCCACCGCGCAGCTCGCGGTGCTCGGCCAGTGGTTCGGCGGCGACTTCCCGGTGCTGCACCTGGCGTTGCCGATCGGGATCTCGTTCTACACGTTCCACCACATCTCCTACGTGGTGGACATCTACCGGGGCGAGCGCCCGGCGCTGCGCGATCCGGTCTCGTTCATCACCTACATCGCGATGTTCCCGCAGCTGGTGGCCGGTCCGATCGTGCGCTACCGGGAGATCGCCGACCAGCTCCCGCAGCAGCGGACGCACCGGCTCGACGACATCGCGGCGGGTTTCCCGCGGTTCGCGTGGGGCCTGACGAAGAAGGTCGTCATCGCGGACACGCTGGCGCCGATGGTGGACGCCTGCTTCGCCACCCCGAACGAGGACATGACGTTCGCGATCGCCTGGCTCGGCGCGATCGGGTACACGATGCAGCTGTACTTCGACTTCTCCGGCTACTCGGACATGGCGATCGGGCTGGGCCGGATGCTCGGGTTCCGGTTGCCGGAGAACTTCGCCCGGCCGTACTCGTCGGTGACCGTCACGGAGTTCTGGCGCCGCTGGCACATGTCCCTGTCCCGCTGGTTCCGGGACTACGTCTACATCCCGCTGGGCGGCAACCGCGGGGGCACGGCGCGCACCTACCGGAACCTGGCGATCATCTTCGTGCTGACCGGTTTCTGGCACGGCGCGGCGTGGACGTACCTGGTGTGGGGGCTGTTCCACGGCGCGCTGCTGGTGGTGGAGCGCGCCTTCGGCTGGTCGCACGCGCCGAGCACCACCCGTGCCCGGCTCGGCCGCCGCGCGCTGACGATGCTGCTGGTGGTGATCGGCTGGGTGTTCTTCCGGTCGCCGGACCTGGGCAGCGCGTTCGTGATGCTGGGCCACATGCTGCTGCCGGACTTCGCCGGCCTGACGGACATCGTCGCGGCGTCGGTGACGAACCAGCGCCTGGTGTTCCTGCTGCTGGCGCTGGTGGTCGTGGCGCTGCCGGCGAACTCGGGCACGGGCCCGTTCCTGGAGGCGGTCCGGACCCCGCAGGCCTACGCGCTCCGGATCGGCGTCCTGACCCTCGGCCTCGGCTACGCGGGCCTGCTCGTCGCCACCGGCTCCTTCAGCCCGTTCCTCTACTACCAGTTCTGACCATCATCAGGGGCCCCGACCAGGCGTTTGCTCGTTGGGACTTTCTGCTCTGCCGGACCACGAATCGGTGTGGCGTGGACTGGGGAGTGGAGATTCCCGGCCTGTCGGGGACCGGCTGCACCACATGGGGTCCGGCCGGACGCAGCCCTCTCTTCGGACGAGCACGTGGAGGATCCGGAGGCGGGACGAATGGTCACCACGAAGCAGCAGGTCGTCCAGAAAGCGATCGACAACTACATCGAAAACCAGGAGAGGGGCCTGGAGGTCGCCCAGAAGGCGCTGGCGATGCACCAGAAGATGCATCGGCCGGAGGTGCAGGAGGCCGAGGCTCTCGGAAAACCGGTGTCGGAGGTCGAGTACCTCGATGAGGAAGCACGCGGGCTGAGCGACGAACTCCGGGACGGTCAGCGGGAGATCGAGGCGACCAGGCAACGCATCGAGGAGGCGCGGACCGCTCGCCTCAACGGATCCCGCGCGAGCGAGGATTTCCTGAACGACCACCAAGGGGACAACTGGGCGGACCAGACCGCTCTGGACGAGTTCGGCGTGACGCCGCCTGAAGATTCCGCTCTGGGGCCGGTCGAGGGTTACGAACCGGGGCGGCCGACCGGTGATGACGTTCCGGAGCTGCCGGTCACCGAGCCTGCGGAGCCGATGCCGAGTGCCGGCGAGCCGCCGGCGGTGGATGCGGGTGCCGGCAAGACGCCCACGTTCCGCACCGGTGAGAAAAAGCCGGACTGGACCCTGAAACCAGGTCAGGCCGCGCCGTCGCCCGTAGGACCTGACGCTGAGCCGGGTGATCAGCTGCCTCCGGCGCCGGGACCGGGTGGAGCGGAGCCTTCCGAAGGCCCGGGCGTGGTGAGCCAGATCGCGAAGTGGCTGGCGGGCACGAGTCTGGTCAAGGCGGCGCAAGTCGGGTTCGAGGTCGTCAAGGGCCGTTTCAAGAAGGTTGTCGCCGTGGTGGGCACAGTGGTCGCCGTCGGTGGCCTGATCTACACGTTCTGGCCGAGCGGGGGTGCTCCCGAGCCACGACCTCCCGAACCTCCCGGAGTGCAGGCCCCGGCGATACCGGCAGCACCGGAACCGCCGCCGCCGAATCCGTTCATGCCACCTCATGTTCCGGAACCGGTGCCGCCGAACCCGTTCGGCGGACCTGAACCCGCGCCGCCGAACCCGTTCGGTGGGCCCGAATCCCCGCCCCCGAACCCGTACGTATCGCCTCACGTCCCGGAACCGGCACCTCCGGCGCCCTTCGAGCCTGGTGGGGGCACGAACAGTGAGCCGGCGGTGCCCCCGGCAGCACCCGCACCCCCGAATCCGTTCGAGCCTGGGCAGCACGGCAGCAGCCCCGGCGGCACTGACACCGGCGGTGGTACCGACACCGGCGGCCACAGCGGCACCGGCGGCACCGGCCGTTCAGGCGACGGCACTGGCAGCGACAGCGGTACCGGCGGCCACAGCGGCACCGGTAGTGACACCGGTTCGGGTACGGGCAGCGACAGCAGTACTGGCACTGGCAGCGATACCGGCACCGGCAGCGATACCGGCACGGGTACGGGCAGCGACAGCAGCACCGGCACTGGCAGCGATACCGGCACCAGCACCGGCACCGGCGGCGACACCGACACCAGCACGGGCAGCGACAGCAGCACAGGCACCGGCAGCGACACCGGCGGCACCGGCACGGGCGGCCACAGCGGCACCGGCACCGGTACTGGCGGCGGCTGAGCGCACCGCGCACATAAAGATGGCGAATGAGATCGGCCGGGTGGTCGTCCGGCGGGTGATTTCCGCCGGTCCCGGATTTTCATTCATCAGTACTACTGGTTCTGATGATCAGAATGCGGCGCGGTACGGGGTCAGGAATTCGGTCAGGGCGGCGAGCATTTCCCGCGGGGCTTCTTCGGCCGGGTAGTGCCCGCAGTCGGGCAGGACGACGCTCGCGACGTCTTCGGCGACGGGGGCCAGGGTTTCGCCGACCAGGTCGCCGACGGAGCGAGCGCCGGCGATGGCCAGCACGGGCATGGTCAGCTTCCGCGCCTTGCGCCGGGCGTTCTGCTCGATCGTCGTGTCGATCGCGCGGTAGAACTCGAAGCTGGCGCGCAGGGCCTCGCGATCGGTGGCCAGGGCCTCGATGTAGAGGTCGACGGCGTGCTCCGGCAGTTGGCGGGCCGCTTTGGTCGCGAACTGGTACCCGAAGAAGAGCCGTTCCCGGCCTGCGACGAGTTCCTCGTTCAGCGAGCCGAGCCGGTTGAACCCGAAGTGCCACAGCCGATCGACGGCCGCCTGCGGCGCGAACAGCGGTGGGGAGGGCGCTAGGCCGGGGATCACGGCCTCGGCGAGGGCCAGGCGTTCCACGCGCTCCGGGTGGTCCGAGGCCAGCGCGTATCCGGTCCACATGCCGACGTCGTGGCCGGCCATCGCGAAGCGCTCGTGTCCCAGCGCGCTCATCAGGTCGGCCATGTCGGCGGCGAGGGTGCCGGTGTCGTAGCCGTCGTCCGGCTTGCCGGACAGGCCCACGCCCCGGGGGTCGGGTGCGACGACCGTGAAGTCCAGCGCCAGCGCCGGCATCAGCTCGCGCCATGCGTACCAGGTCTGCGGCCAGCCGGCGAGCAGCAGCAACGGCGGCCCGTCGCCACCGGTCACGGCGTGCAGGCGCAGGTCGCCGACCTGCACCCAGCGGCTGCGGAACGTGTCGGTGAACCCGGCGGGCAGCCCGGGGGCGCCGCTCGCGGAGCCGCGGCCGACAGGCTCGGTGGTTTCTCCCATGCTCCGACCGTAAACCATCTTGGATCGATCGGTCCATGATTCTTGTACCGTCCGGTCCAAGAAGTAGGTAGGCTCACGCCGACCGGGAGGAGACGCATGTCGGGTCGCAAGCAGTTCGACGTCGACGAAGCCCTGGACAAGGCCATGGCGGTGTTCTGGCAGCGGGGATACGCCGACGCGTCGCTGGACATGCTCGGCGCTGCCACCGGGCTGGGCCGGGGATCGCTCTACGGAGCGTTCGGCGGCAAGGACGAGTTGTTCCGCCGAGCGCTGGACCGGTACTCCGCGACGTACGGTCCCCGCTACGAGGACGCGCTCACCGCGCACCCGGGCGATCCGGTCCGTGCCGTCGAGGCGTTCTTCGGCGTCATCCTGGACAGGATCAACGACCCCGCTGTGCCGGAGGGCTGCCTCATCGCCCAGTCGGCTGCCCAGTCGGCCGCGCTGACGCCCGAAAGCGCCGCGCACGTCCGCCGCTTGCTCGACATCCAGCAGGCCCGCATCCGAGCCGCGCTCGACGATCCGCACGTCGACCCGGCGACGCTCGACGACCTCGCCATCTACGTCGTCGCGATCAACCAGTCCCTCGCGGTGCTCAGCCGCGCCGGTGCGTCGGATCGGGAGCTGCGGACCGTGGTGCGCTTCGCCTGCGAGACCGTCGCGAGCCGGTTCGCCCCTGCCCGTTCTTGAAAAGAAGCACCCCGAGGTGCAGGTTCAATGCGCCTGTTGAACCTGCACCTCGGGGGTGTGCGTCTTGCTGCGCCGCTTCTCCGGATGTGGGACGGCGCTTAGCAGTCAGTTCGTTCAGTCGGTCCAGACCCACAGGAGGATCGGGTCGCCCATGCCGGCCTCGATGGAGCAGCCGGTCCAGCGGCCCTGGGCCTTCCCGGCCTCGCACGCCGCCTCGGCCGCTTCGTACGACGGGTAGACGCCTGCCGGGTACGGGCCGCCGGAGGCCATGGCCGGGGCGCTGAAGGCGAGGAGTCCGGCGACGGCCGCGACCCCGATGGTGATCTTGCGAAGCACGATGATTCCTCCGAGGTAGTAGGAATGTTGCGCGGATCCGCTTTCGTGGAGAACGCTATCCAGGTGCGGGTGCCCGCCCAAGAATCCGGAGGACAAACTGCCCGAAGAGGACACCCGCCTTCCCCTATGGCACCGCGAATGCGCTTTTCGGCAGGTAGCTGCCCGTGAGTGGTTTGTGTCGCTATAGCAACACAAAACGCGCACGGGCCAGGTCGGCGGAAAACGGTGTCGGTCAGGTGATCGCTGCGCCGAGGTGGATCTGGTTGTCGTCCGGGTCGGCGGCCGTGGCGATGCGTTCGCCCCAGGGCATGTCCTGGGGTTCCTGGATGATCGGGACGCCTGCGGCGCTGAGTCGGCCCACCGCTTCGTCGACGTCGTCGGTGTAGAGCCACAGGGCGAAATGGCGTCCTGGCCGCACTTCGGGATTCGCGCCGAGGCCGAGCTGAGGGATTCCAGGCGGAGCGTGACGAATTCGGGTTCGCCTTCGGCGGGGAACCGGTATTGCGGCTCGAATCCGAGCACATCGCAGTAGAAGCGCATCGCGCGGTCGAGGTCGGGCGTCGACAAGATCGGGAAGGCTTCGCGGAACATGACGCTACCGCCGAGCCCGGAGATTTCACCGCTGCGCACCGGGGTGCCGGAATCCGCGAGTTCTGGGCCGGTTGCGGTGCGTGCCCGGTTAACGTGGTGCCGTGTCGCGGCAGGAGCATCCCGATCTTCCCCCGGTCCACGAGGCGTGGTTGCCGCGGGAACACCCGCTGCACCGGCCCCGGCACGGCAGGCGCCAGCTGGCCGCGCTGGTGTGCGCGGTGCTGTTCTTCACCGCGCAGGTGGTGACCTGGGTCTTCGGCGCGCGCGCCGAGCAGCTGGAGAACCGCCCGCTCGCGGCCTTCCCCAGCGTCACCGAAGGCTGGGGGTTCTTCACCGGGCTGAACGCGTGGGCCACCGACAACCTGCCGTTCCGCAAGGGCGCCGTGCAGTCGGTCGACGCGCTCAGCCGCGGCGTGTTCGGCGAGCCCGCGCGGCTGGCCGGCGGCTCGCACACGTCGCCGATAGGTGCCGGGCAGGTGGACGAGAAACCGCCGATCAACGAGAACGTGTTCCCCGCCGTCATCGAGGGCAAGAACGGCTGGCTGTACCTCGGCCACGACGTGGCGTACCGGTGCGTGCCGAAGCGGACGCTGGACGAGGTGATCGCCGGGCTGCGCCGCTGGCGCGCCGTGGTGGAGGCGTCGGGCCGGAAGTTCCAGCTGGTCATCGCCCCGGACAAGTCCACCGTCTACCCGGAGAACATGCCGGACGGCTATGCGGGGAAGGACTGCTCGACGCAGGTCCGCGACGAGTTCTGGCGCCGGGTGCCCGCCGCGACCGGCGCGGTGGACCTGCGCGCCCAGCTGCGCGAGGTCGCGGCGCGCAACCAGCGGCCGATCTACCACGACATCGACACGCACTGGACCCACGAGGGCGGCATCGCCATGACCTACCAGCTCGCGGAACGCCTGCAGCCGGGCGTGACGAGCAGCTGGCTGGTCCGGCCGTCCCGGCAGTACCCGCACAGCGCCGACATCCCGGACCTGCTCGGGCAGGACCGGACCGTGCCGATCCAGGCGTACTCGCTGGCGCCCGACGGCGGGCCGGAGGACAACACGCAGTTCAAGCCCAGCGACTTCCACCAGCCGCTGCACCTGGAGTCGCCGGCGCTGCCGGGCATGATCGACCGGCCGGTGCGGATGGTCGGCGACTCGTTCACCCAGTTCGCGAGCCCGTACCTGGCGGCGACATTCGCCAACATCACGGTCACGCACCCGGACAACGTCGCGGTGGACCCGGTGGCGGCGGGCCGGTTGCTGGCGGAAGGCGAAGTGGTCACCTTCGAGCTCTCGGAGCGCTTCGTAGCGGGAGGCCGCTACCCGATGCTCGACCCGGAGGTGGCCGACCAGGTCGGCGCGATCCTCGCAGCCCACCCCATCCGCTGACCTGATGGCGAGTTGAAAGCTCCATGGGGCATTCCGGGCAGTTGTAGCCGGACGCACGTCCTGTTTTTGCCGATCGCAGTGCCGCGCAAGCCCGGGATCCGCTAACCTAACCGCGCAGTGCGATTGCGGATCAACCGTCCGTAGCTGCACGTGCACGATGTGCCGTTCGCGGCGCATCGGCTGGGACGGGGCGGGCCGAAGGTGCCACTTCAACCCGCCCCCAGAAGGGATTAGCTGTGGTCGTCGAACCAGGTGACGATCCACCACAGCGAGACCCGCAGAATCAGCAGCAGAAGTGCCCGGGCCGTCCCACGTGGGCGGGCCGGGCGCTTTGCCGCACCCCGCCGCCGACGAGTCTGACGAGCCTTCCGGGCCTGCTTGCGGTTCACCTGTGCATGTTCCTTTCGTTGTTGAACCCAACGCTCGGCGACCGCCGAACGCGGCCCGACTGCTGTCAGGCCTGACAACAACAGGACGAGTCCTGTTGAAGCGCTGCGACAGGACTCAAGCCAGGTGGTACCGCAGGGCCTCCCTTCTGATCCCCAGGTTGGAAAATTCCGGTTACTACCGGCTTTTCGATAACGGACACCATAGGCCACGGCGTGTAACCGACGCCACCCCACCTCCGGGTGTGTCGGACCAATTTCTCGCCGGAATATTCCACTCGCAATTACTTACTGTTGGGTAAACCCGCTGGACCTCGACGTCCATGAGATTGCATTAGTCGAAATGGAGTAATGATGCGCCTCCGGAGCCGGGTGATCACGCAGCGTCGTCACGGCGGCTTGTGATTCACGTCGCCGCTTGCCAACCGAATGCGCTTCCCGGTGTGAAAAGAAGAGAGGCACCCGCGACCGATGTGTCGCGGGTGCCCTCTTGCCTCAGCCGGTCAGCGTTGGATCGGGATCGTTCTTCTGGAGGCGACGAAATCCGGGCGGGGGTTGCTCGCCGCGAACGGCTCCACCAGCTCGTTCTCCACGCTGTTGAACACCACGAAGATGTTCGAGCGCGGGAACGGCGTGATGTTGTTCCCCGAGCCGTGCATGCAGTTCGAGTCGAACCACAGCGCCGACCCCGCTTGGCCCGTGAACTGCTCGATGCCGTGCTCGTAGGCCAGCTTCGTGATGTCGTCCTCCGTCGGCACCCCGATGCGCTGCTGCTTCAGCGACGACTTGTAGTTGTCGTCCGGCGTTTCGCCCACGCAGGACACGAACGTCCGGTGCGAGCCTGGCATGATCATCAGCCCGCCGTTGTACGGGTAGTTGTCGGTCAGCGCGATCGAGATGCTCACCGCGCGCATCGCCGGCATGCCGTCCTCGGCGTGCCAGGTCTCGAAATCGGAGTGCCAGTAGAAGCCCGTGCCCCGGTAGCCGGGCATGTAGTTGATCCGGCTCTGGTGCACGTACACGTCCGAGCCGAGGATCTGCCTGGCCCGGTCCAGCACTCGCGGATCGCGCACCAGCTCCGCGATCAGCTCGCTCATCCGGTGCACCTCGAAGATCGAGCGGACCTCGTCGGAGCTGCGCTCCACGATGGTCCGCTCATCGGCCCGCACCGCCGGGTCCCTGGTGAGCCGTTCCAGCTCCTGCCAGTAGGTCTGGACTTCGGCAGGCGACAGCAAGCCCTCGACGACGTGGAAGCCCTTGGCCTGGTGGGCCGCGAGCTCTTCCGCGGTCGCCGGGCCGGCCGTCACGCCGGGCCAGACGGTGGGGTCCTCTCGCCGGATCAACGCCGGCTCGGCGCTCACCCGGGTCGGATAGCGATCCTGGGTGCTCAGATCAGCGACGGTCATGGTTTGCGCCTCCTTCGCGAATTCCCGCCGGAGCGGTCGGTGCAGGTGGCACCGCCGCCATTTCTCGGTTCCTCGGTTAGAAGCGGCGCACGTATGCGCCCGCAACTCCCCACGTCATCGCGTGGGAAGACCCGTCAACGCACGTGGCGGGCAACCACTTCCGGTTACCCGCCACGTGCGGTTCACAAGCTCGAACAGCGAGTTCAGCCGGCGACCGGCGTCTCGTCGTCCTCCACGACCAGCGGGTACACGCCGTTCTCGTCGTGCACCTCGCGCCCGGTCACCGGCGGGTTGAACACGCACACCGTGCGCATGGTCGTCCGCGGCCGGACCTGGTGCTTGTCGTGGTTGTTCAGCAGGTACAGCGAGCCCGGCTTGAGCTGGTGGACCTCGCCGGTCGCCTTGTCCTCGATCTCGCCCTCACCTTCGGTGATGAAGACCGCCTCGATGTGATTGGCGTACCAGAAGTCGTTCACCGTGCCGGCGTAGAGGGTGGTCTCGTGCACCGAGAAGCCGACCTTCTCCTTGGCCAGCACGATGCGCTTGCTGCGCCAGTTCTCCGTCTTGATGTCGGCGTCGGTTTCCTCGATTTCCGACAGGTGCCGGACGATCACAGTTCCTCCAGTGGATCAACTTGCAGTTCTGCCGCAGCGGCGCGAACGGCCCGTTCACGCCTCTTGACGAGGCGAACGGTCCGTTCGCGCCATGACGCGGCGTGCCGGATCAGGCCAGGACAGACTGGACCGAGTCGCGGATGATCTGAAGACCCTGCTCCAGTTCGTCATCCGAAACGGTCAACGGCGGCATGATCTTGATGACCTCGCTGCTCGGGCCCGAGGTCTCCACCAGCAGTTTGCGGTCGAAGGCCGCCTTGGAGACCTTGCCCGCCACGTCGGTGTCCTCGAAGCCGAGCCCGCGCGCCAGCCCACGGCCCTTGGCCACCGCGCCGTACTTGGCGGCGAGCTCCTCGAGCACCTCGCCGACCCGCTCGCCCTTGGCGATGGTGGACTTCTCCAGCGAGTCGTCGGCCCAGTACTGATTCAGGGCCTCGGTGGCGGTGACGAACGCCGGGTTGTTGCCGCGGAACGTGCCGTTGTGCTCGCCCGGCTCCCAGACGTCGTGCTCCGGCTTGATGAGGGTCAGCGCCAGCGGCAGCCCGTAGCCGCCGATGGACTTGGACAGGCAGACGATGTCCGGCTGGATACCGGCCTCTTCGAAGCTGAAGAACGGACCGGTGCGGCCGCAGCCCATCTGCACGTCGTCGACGATCATCAGCATGCCGTGCTTCTGGCAGAGCTCGTAGAGCCCGCGCAGCCACGCCGGCCGCGACGAGTTGATGCCGCCTTCGCCCTGCAGCGTCTCGACGATCACCGCGGCGGGCTCGTTGAGGCCGCTGCCGCTGTCCTCCAGCATCTTCTCGAAGTACAGGAAGTCCGGGACCTGGCCGTCGAAGTAGTCGTCGTAGGGCATCGGCGTGGCGTGCACCAGCGGGATGCCGGCGCCGCCGCGCTTCATCGAGTTGCCGGTGACCGACAGCGAACCCAGCGTCATGCCGTGGAAGGCGTTGGTGAAGCTGATGATCGATTCCCGGCCGGTGATCTTGCGGACCAGCTTCAGCGCCGACTCCACCGAGTTGGTGCCGGTCGGGCCGGGGAACTGGACCTTGTAGTTCAGCCCGCGCGGTTTGAGCACGTTGTCCTGGAAGGTCTCCAGGAACGCGCGTTTGGCCACAGTGGACTGGTCCAGGCCGTGCGTGACGCCGTCGCGCTCGATGTACTCGATCAGTTTTCGTTTCAGCAACGGGTTGTTGTGCCCGTAGTTGAGCGCGCCGGCACCGGCGAAGAAGTCCAGGTAACCGGTGCCGTCCTCGTCGTAGAGGTAGCTGCCGCCGGCGCGGTCGAAGACCGTCGGCCAGGTGCGGCTGTAGCTGCGTACTTCCGATTCCAGGGTTGCGAAGATGTCGTTCACGATCCTCCGTTCGGCCAGGCAGCGCGTTGTGCGCGCGCCCGGCACTTCAAGAACAAGATTTCGTGCCAGGACGGCGGCCGTCAGGCTCCGGCGGCGGCCGCCGGAACGGGCTCGAAAGGCCCGATGCGGTACAGGTCCTCCCCCAGGTGCGCATCAGGGAACAGGTCGGCGGTGAACAGCTCGCTGCGCTCCAGGCCGGCCGAGCGCTTGCGCGCCAGCGCCGTGAACAGGTTGATCGATGCAGCGTTGTCAGCCGTGATCGTCGTCTCCAGGTACCGCACCCCGCGCGGCAGCACGCGGTCCACCAGGTGGCCGAGGAGTCGGCCCGCCACGCCACCACCGCGCTGGGATGCATCGACGGCGATCTGCCACACGACGAGCGTGTCGGGGGCGTCCGGCCGGATGTAACCGGTCACGAATCCCACGACCGCACCGTCGGTGCGTGCCACCGCGGAGGTCTGCGCGAAGTCCCGGCACCACAACAAATATGCGTAGGACGAGTTCACATCGAGCACTGCCGAATCACGGGTGATTCGGTAGAGCTCAGGGCCGTCCGCGACGACCGGAGTATCGATCTCCAACCGTCCGGCTGAACCGCTGTCGCCATTCCGTTTGTCGATGTTATGGCTCGGTTTGTCGCCGGTCATGCTTTGCCAACTTAACAGAACATCCGTAACGCGTCAGGCTCCCGACGCGATAACTATCCGTCTACCAGGCGAGACGCGATTTTACACGTGAGAAGCACTACACAAACGTTGCAATGCGCTTCGACGCGATGCTACCGATCGTCTCCGGATTGCTAGATCAATCCATTCAGTGCGGCCTTGACCTGCGCAAACGCTGAATTTCACGGCGCCGTCGGGATGCATCAAGAAGAAGTTCTCAGATAGTCCGAAAAACTGCTCGGATCAGGTGAACATCAATGCACGAGCGGTCCGCCCGGGGCCTGCAGGCGCCCGGGCGGACCGCTTCGCGATCTTGATCTACACGCCCGCGATGGACTGGATCCAGTCGCGGTACTCGGTGATGTTGGTGTAGGCCGTGTTGTACTGGCGGTCGCTGGTCGATGCCACGCCCACCTGCACGTTCCCGGAGAACATCGGGCCGCCGGAGTCGCCGCCGGCCGGGATGCCGTCGCCGCGGGTGGCGCACACCGCGGTGCCGCCGCGGTAGTCGCTGCACGCGATGTCGGTCACGTTCACGTCGGCGACCTTGAGGATCTGCGACTGGCAATTGATCTCGGGCTGGTCGGTGCAGGTCGCGCCCCAGCCGTAGGTCTGCACGGTCTGGCCGACCTGGACGTCGCCGGTCGAGCCCAGCGGGGCGTACTCGGTCTGGACCGCGTGGTCGATGTTCACCAGCGCGAGGTCGGCGGAGTCGTGGATGTGGACTCCGCCGGGCTTGGCGTTGGCGCTCTCGCCCTGCGTCTGGTCGACGTTGCCGATGTTGAAGCTGAGGGAGCCGCCGCCGGCGACGCAGTGCTGGGCGGTGAGCACCCACTCCGGGGCGATGATGGTGGCGCTGCAGTTCTCCTGGCCGTTGGCGAACAGCCGCGCCGCCCAGGGAGCGCTGTCCACCTCCCGGCCGTCGATGATCTTGGTGGAGACGTCCGACGGCGGGGTCTCCGCTTGGGCCGGGGCGGCGAAGGCGGCGACGGCCAACACGGCTCCGGCGAGTCCGGCGAGGTTTCGGGCGAGCGACACGCTGATCTCCTTCGGTTCACGAGGGCACAGCTGGTTCGAACCGAGAGGAGACTCTTCACTCGATCGAGTGAAGATGTCCATCGCTTGGGCACAATTCGCCAATTGCTGGTGAAAGATCGAAATTGATCAAGATGTCCGGAGGTCGCAGAAGTCGATCCGCCGTCGCGAATTCCCGTATTTCGCGGATCTGCGAAACGCGATCGAGATCGGTTCTTTTTCGCCGGAGCGGGTCGGGCTCGCGGGGCCCGGAGCCGGGCGGGCGCTGCCGAACCGCGCATGATCGCATCCGGGCGGTGGGCTCGCGAGTTGAAGTGATTGCCCGCGCAATGGGACATGTTCGCTGGTCAGCGATGTCCTATTAGGACACCTTCTGCCCGATCGGAAACGTTGCACAGGCGGCAGCCGCTGCCGTGATCGCGGCAGTTGCTCGGGCGGCGGTGACGGCGGATCGACGTCGAACCCGCACCGCCTTGCGCCCATCGGCTCGCCGGCGGGTCCGCTGGGCATCGCCGGTGCTGCGCTACTGCTGGCCGGGATCCTGCTGCTCCTGGTGCTGCGCAAGCGCCGGGCCACGAGCACGATGATCACCACGTCCAGCGCCGCGAACAGCTGCAGCACCACTGACCTGCTGTGCAGCGCCGTCCGGACTGGGCTCGGCCCCGACGCTCGTCGTTCTCCTCCTGCGTTTGCCGCGCTGCGGACTTTCAAGGTAGTTTGAAAGTATGTCGAGCATCGCTGCGGAGACTCCGTTCTCGGAGCTCATCAACCATCCGAAGGCCACGGTCGCGAAGCTTTCATCGGCCCGTGAGCTGCTGTTACGCCGTCGCGATGCCGACGATCTCGTGCTGACCACCGCCACCCGCGCCGAGCAGGAAAGCGAGATGGTCTCGGCGACCACGCGGATCTTCATCGCCATGATGCGGCACGACGGCGCCGCCCTGTCGCTGCTGGTCGACGTCGTTCCGGAAGCATTCCCCTGGGTCAAGTTCCTTCCTGCGGAAGACGTGCGGGCCTTCGTGGTGGAACTGGTGGAAACGCTTCGCGCGGCGGATGCTGTCGACAACCCTGCCCCGGTGGTCAACGTAATCGCGGCGTGGCGGCACACTGCCGAGGTTTATGCAGACCCCGAGTTGTACGCGCAGTTGACTGCCGGGATCACCGACCACGGCCTGGCGACGGAACCTACGAGGACATGACCACGAAGCGAAAGCAGCGGGTCGCGCCGCCTGCCGGTCCTGATCACTGGGAAGTGCGGTGTGGCAGCAACGATGCCGGAAAAGGGTGGGACGAGTTGTGTCAACAGGCTCCCGGGAACACTCGGCGGGCCTGGGAGCAGATGAGCGCCGACCCGGCACCGGCAGTCGAAACACCGCGGCAGCACAGGCTTCGCGGCTCGCTCGGAAGCGGCGCGTTCGAAGGTCGAATGCTGCCCAGGTGGCAGATAGAAGTAACCGGCGGCGGTCGGATCTGGTATCTCGTCGACGCGCAGCAACGCACGGTATGGATCGTCGTCGCAGGAAACGCCCACCCCAAAGCCACCGAGTGAGCCGCTCGATCCGCTACCGGCGGCGCAATTCGAGGTATTCGCGGAGCACGAGCACGATGATCGCCACGTCCAGCGCCGCGAACAGCGGCAGCACCACCGACTTCGTCTGCACCGCGCGCAGCACCTCGAAGACGACGAACAGGCCCAGCGCCGCCATCGCCACCGGGTACAGCGGCATGATCTTGCGGAGCAGGCCGATCACCAGGCCGATCTTGATGACGCCGTGGGCGATCAGGTAGGTGATCACGAACGCCCGGTTGCCGCCGGCGAAGTGCTGCAGGGCCTCTTCGAAGTGCCCGGCCAGCGGCCCGGTCGGCGGGCCCAGCAGGTCCCGCGTGACGACGGCGTGGGCGAGCCGCGTGATGGTGCTGGGGGACAAGAAGATCAGCAGTACACCGGCGATCAGCTGCACGGCGCCGTCCAGGCCCTTGAGCAGCACGGCGATGCGGAAGAGCTTGTCGGTCAACGTGGTTCGGGTGCCCATGGCGCCATCATTGCGGCCCCGGGCCGGGCCCGGCGATCTCGCGCGACTTTCGGTCAAATTGGTAAATACCACTTTTTCCGAAATCTTGTTTCCGGACGCGAAATTTGTCATAAAAGTTCCTGATGACGATCGGCTGAACACCGGACCAATTGCGGAATTGGTCCTGTCGCGAAGGGATTCGGGAATGAGCGGTCGGACGAAACGTCTGCTGAGAACCGGGCTGGTGGCGGCGTTCGTCGCCGCGCTGTCGATCCCGCAGGTCGCGGCAGGGACCGAGGCGCAGCCGGTGGCGAACGCCGCGAACCCGGCGGCCGAGACGTGCCCGGTGAAGTCGAAGCCCGCGGGCAAGGTGCTGCACGGCTACTGGGAGAACTGGGACGGCGCGGCCAACGGCGTGCACCCGCCGTTCGGCTGGACGCCGATCACCGACCCGGCCATCCGCGAGCACGGCTACAACGTGATCAACGCGGCGTTCCCGGTCATCCGCTCGGACGGCACCGTCCTGTGGGAAGACGGGATGGACAGCACGGTGAAGGTGGCCACGCCCGCCGAGATGTGCGAGGCCAAGGCGAACGGGCTGACGATCCTGATGTCGATCGGCGGCGCCACGGCGGGCATCGACCTGTCATCCAGCGCCGTCGCCGACCGGTTCGTCGAGACGGTGGTCCCGATCCTGCAGAAGTACAACTTCGACGGCATCGACATCGACATCGAGACCGGCCTCAGCGGCAGCGGCAACATCAACGAGCTCTCGCCCTCGCAGGCCAACCTGATCCGCATCATCGACGGCGTGCTCGCCAAGATGCCCGCCAACTTCGGCCTGACGATGGCGCCGGAGACCGCGTACGTCACCGGCGGCAGCGTGACCTACGGGTCGATCTGGGGCGCGTACCTGCCGATCGTGAAGAAGTACGCGGACAACGGCCGGCTGTGGTGGCTGAACATGCAGTACTACAACGGCAGCATGTACGGCTGCTCCGGCGATTCGTACCAGGCGGGCACGGTCGAGGGCTTCGTGGTGCAGACGGACTGCCTGAACAACGGCCTGGTCATCCAGGGCACCACGATCAAGGTGCCCTACGACAAGCAGGTTCCCGGCCTGCCCGCCCAGCCGGGCGCGGGCGGCGGCTACATGCCGCCGAACCTGGTGGCCCAGGCGTGGAACAACTACAACGGCGGCCTGAAGGGCCTGATGACCTGGTCGATCAACTGGGACGGCTCGAAGTCCTGGACCTTCGGCAACAACGTCAAGGCCCTGCAGGGCCGCTGATCCGGGGTCGTGAGTGCGACAGCCCGCTGTCGCACTCACGACGGCGCATCCCGCTTACCTGTCCGCGGTCAGCGTCCCGGCCTTGCCCCAGCTCTCGCCGGGCACTTCGTGGATCCACACCTGCACGGATTCCGCAGGCACCGCATAGGCTTCGACGAACGCATCGGTGATCTTCTCGACCAGCTCGCGCTTCGCCTCGGTTGCGCGCGGCCCCTGCTGCACGGTCACGATCGGCATCGCAGTTCTCCTCCTGTCCAAGGCTTTCCGGCCTGACAGAAGTCCACATCAGAGGTCCGGATCGACCAAGGAGCAGTCCGTGCTCGCTGCGATCAGGAATCGTGATCGCGGATACACATCGGCAGTGCGCCGGGTGGCGCCCGGGCCGCGCCGGTGACACTGCGGTGGTGGAACTTCGCCAACTCCGGTACTTCGTGACGGTCGCCGAGGAGCTGCACTTCGGACGGGCCGCGCAGCGGCTGCACATCGTGCAAGCCGCGGTGAGCCAGCAAGTGCGGAGGCTGGAGCGGGAGCTCGGCGTGGAGTTGTTCGACCGTTCGCCACGGGTGGTGCGGCTGACCCCGGCCGGTCAGCTGTTCCTACCCGAGGCGCGTGCGGTGCTGGCCGCCGAGAGCAAGGCGCGCGCCAGGATCGCCGACTTCGCCGCCTCGCGGTCCACCGAGCTGCGGCTGGGCACCAGCAACGGGCTCGGCGAGCACCTGGACCGCGTGCTGGACGAGCTGACCAGGCTGCTGCCGCAGGTCAGCGTCGTGCTGGTGTCGGCACCCACCCAGGCGCGCCTGGACCAGGTGCGCGCACGCGAGCTGGACGCCACGTTCGTCCGGGGCGTCACCGACAGCCCCGAACTGCGGTTGATCCCGCTGTGGCAGGACCGGCTCACCGTCGCGTTGCCGGTCGATCACCCGCTCGCTGAGGCGCCGGTGGTCGAGCTCGCCGATCTGGCGAGCATGCCGTTGCGGCTGGCCGACCGCGCGCGCAACGCGCCGCTGCACGACCTGATGATGTCGTCCTGCCGAGCAGCCGGCTTCGATCCCGTGTTCGGCCCGCCGGCCACCACCATGCAGGACACGCTGGCCATCGTGGGAAGCAGCGCCGACACCTGGACGGTGCTGTACGAGTCGCAGGCCAGCCGGTTGGTCACGCCTCGGGTGGCGCTAAGGCCGACGGCGACACCGATCAACATGACCACCCTGCTCGCGGTCTCCAAGACCTACCCGCCGCAGTGCCTGGACGAACTGCTGCGGGCCTGCGATCACGATTCGTGAACGCAGCGGACGCGGACTGCTCCTTGGTCGGGGCGGGCTTTCCGGATGAACTGAAACCCGCCGAGAGACGTCGACGCAGGAGAGGTCATGCGTGCGATCACGATTCGCGAACCAGGCGGACCCGAGGTCCTGGACTGGACCGAGGTACCCGATCCGCGACCGGGGTCAGGTGAGGTGGTCGTCCGCGTCGCGGCCGGCGCGGTGAACCGGGCGGATGTGCTGCAACGACAAGGGCTGTACCCGCCGCCGCCCGGAGCGAGCGAGATCCTCGGCCTCGAATGCTCGGGCACCATTGCGGTGCTGGGCGAGGGCGTTGACGGATGGCGGGTCGGCGACGAGGTGTGCGCGCTGCTCTCCGGTGGCGGGTACGCGGAGCAGGTCGTGGTGCCCGCCGCTCAGCTGCTCCCCGTGCCGGAAGGTGTCGGTCTGGTCGCCGCCGCAGCGCTGCCCGAGGTGGCCTGCACGGTGTGGTCCACCGTTGTCATGGGTGCCGGTCTCCGGGCTGGTGAGGTGCTCCTTGTGCATGGCGGCGCGGGCGGCATCGGCACCCACGCGATCCAGGTCGGCAAGGCACTCGGCGCGACCGTGGCGGTCACCGCGGGCTCGGCTGAACGGCTCGACCAGTGCCGGCGGCTCGGGGCGGACATCGCGATCGACTACCGGGAGCAGGACTTCGTCGGCGAGCTGGTGGAGGAGACCGGTGGGGCGGACGTGATCCTGGACAACATGGGGGCGTCCTATTTGGACCGCAACCTCGATGCCCTGGCGACGGGCGGCCGGCTGGTGATCATCGGCTTCCAGGGCGGCCTCACCGGAGAGCTGGCCATCGGCAAGCTGATGGCCAAGCGCGCGAGCATCGCCTCCACCGCGCTGCGACCCCAGCCGGCATCCGACAAGGGACGCATCGCGGCAGCGGTGCGCGAGAGCCTGTGGCCCCTGGTGGAACGCGGTTCCGTGCGGCCGGTCGTCGGCCGGACGGTCCCGCTCGCCGAGGCGGCCGACGCGCACCGCGCGATGGAAGCGGGCGGGATCTTCGGCAAGATCCTGCTGACGCACCGCCCTTGACGCCAACCGGGTCGCCGGGGCGGTGAAGTGCCCTGGCTGGCGGCGCAGCGCATGGCCGGGTGGCCGGTCGGCGCGGGGCCTGCGCCGACCGGCCGTCCGCTCCGATGCCTCGGGGTCGGGGAGGCGGCATCGGGCGGAGTCGTGGGGTCACGCCGTTCGGCGGTGGGGTTCGCCTTGTGGCGCAACCAGGTCCGGAGCTGGGCTGTCACGTCGGCCTCGTCCGCCCAGTCGTGACCTATGTGGACGGTGTCGATCAGGTGGGCGTCGCCGGGGGAGCTGCCGATGTCGCCGCGCGGGACGGTGAAGTAGCCCGCGCCGCGGCCCCAGCGGATGGTGTAGGCCTCGGTGGGCGAGAGCCGTTCGACGCGCCAAGCCATCGGCAGGAACCGATTCGGCTTGGTGTGCTTCATCCGGACCACGCGCGGTGGCTTGGAATTCGCGGCCATGGCTACACCGCCACCCGGAACAGGCCCGGATCGCGGAGTGCGTGCCTGCCGTAGCAATCCGTTGACACCTGGTCGTCCTCGACGCGCGCGATGAGGTGCTCGACGGTCAGCGCGCCGTCGCCGGAGCCGGAGTGCTGGCCGGTCGGCTCGCGCCCGTTCAGTCGGCACAGTGCGATGACCAGCACGGCGAGGCCGGGCACGTATCCCGCGAAGAACCACAGCAGCCAGGTCATCCCAGTCCTCCGTTCCGAAGCAGCTCATCGCCGGGCAGCCACAGCGACCGCGCCAAGCCCGGCGCGCCGGGCGAACCGTGCGGCGGAAGGTCGAGCAGCGCGCGGACGGCATCGGCGACTGGCCCGTACCGGTGCCAAACCGCTTGCGGGGAGCCGGTTCCCAGGTCCTCGACGCGGAACCGCGCCGCGAGCGCATCGTCGGCCGAACTCGCCCGGAACATGTCCATCGCCCCGTGCGCGATCCGAAGTCCTTGCAGGACAAGGACATTGTCGAACCGAGGAAGGTGCAAGAACCGAAACCCGGCCAGAACGCTCGCCCGCAACGCATCCAGATGCGGAACCAGCCAGGGATCGGGCTTCATGTCGTTCGCAATCAAGGCACGAGTGCCCCCGGGTGTCGTGAGTGGCAATGGTCGCTCAGGCGACCATTGCCACTCACGACCCCCATCAGCTCTCCGAGGGCTACATGCGGGCGATGTTCACCGAGGGCGGCCCGCGAGTTTTCGATCAGTCGATCGACAACGCCATCCGGGCGCGGCTGGAACGGCAGAAGATCGTCGATCGCTCGTCGGCACCCGAGATCGGGTTCGTGATGTCGGAGTCGTGCGTGCTTCGGCAGGTAGGGGACGCCAAGGTCATGCGCGAGCAGCTGATCCACCTCGCGGAGGTGGCCACGTTGGCCAACGTTCAGCTGCAGATCCTGCCGTTCAAGGCCCGCACTTACCCGCCTGCTTGCACCTATCCGTTCACGACATTCCGCATTCCGTCACCGGGCAAGGCTGGGCCGCTGGAGTTCGTGTATCTGGAGGACTTTCACGACGGCAGGTATCTCGACGAGGAGGACGACGTCGAGACGTACAGTCACTTGTGGGCACGGCTCACAGGGGCAGCACTCGATCCGGTGGCCTCTCGTGACTACTTGCTCCGCGAAGCGGACAACTATCTGTGATCAATCGTCATCCAGGAGGGTCAGCATGAACGCGAGCGCGTTCACCAACTGGCACAAGTCGACTCGGAGCAGCGGAAATCCGCAGCAGTGCGTCGAGGTTGGCGCTGCGCCCGGCGCTCGCGGCGTTCGGGACTCGAAGCTCGGCGAGTCGAGTCCTGTCCTGGCGTTCAGCCGCGACGCCTTCGCAGCTTTCCTCGGCAAGGTCAAGGCTGGTGGTTTTCGCAGGTAGGTGGCCGTGAGTGGTTTGGGGCGCTATGGCACCCCAAAGCGCTCACGGGACATCAGCTGCCGAAACTTCAGCTCCGGCCGTTCAACGAATGCGCCCCGCTCGGCCGATGCCGGGCGGGGCGTTTTTGTGCTGCAATCGACAGATCGTCTGATTTCGTCAAAAGCGCAGGTCAGGTACCTTTGGAGCCGCTGAGGGGACTCGAACCCCTGACCGTCCGCTTACAAGGCGGGCGCTCTACCAACTGAGCTACAGCGGCATGCACTTCCGTCGTGCGGGGACATCGTATGCGTCCATCCGCCCGGGGTGGAAAGCGGCCGCGCGACCGGCGCCGGGCGGTGGCTTCCGGTGGGGTCGACGACTGGCCGGAAATCAGTGATGGACGACACAGATTGTGAGTGCAACGGTCGGCTCATGACAGGCGATGCCCGAGGGGAAGATCAGGCACGGCGGCCCGCTCGCAAGGCGGCCCGGCAGGAAGGAAGACCAGCAGTGGGAATCACGCACCGCGCCCGCGGTGTGCTGCGGCGGCGCGACCCGGAACTGACCATGCCGCCCGGGACTCGCAACGTCGTCTACGGGCCGGCTCTGCCCGACGAGTCCACCGTCCACCTCGTGCTCGACCTCGGGCTGCGCATCGGCGAGGTGCAGATGGCAAGCGGGGCCGGCGCCTCGGATGTGACCGCGACGATCATCGCCGTCGTCAGCGCCTACGGTCTGCCGCACACCGAGGTCGACGTCATCTACACGTCGATCACGGTGTCCACCTACCGAGGCACCGACCTGCCGCCGATCACCTCGCTGCGAGTGGTCCGCAACCGCTCCCTGGACTACACGCGCCTCGCCGACGTCGAGGCGCTGCTGCGGCGGATCACGGCCAACGAGCTGACCGCCGCCGAGGCCTACGCCGAGCTGGACCGGATCACCACTGCTCCGCACCCGTTCCCCCGCTGGGTCGCCACGTTGTCCTGGGCCGGCATGGCCGCGTCGCTGGCCGTGCTGCTCGGCGGCGGCTCCACCCCGCTGCTGCCGCTGGTCGCCGCCGGGTCGACCGCGCTGGTGGATCGCGTCGGGCGGTTGCTGAACAAGCGCGCGCTGCCGTTCTTCTTCCAACAGGCCGTCGGCGGGGCGATCGCCACCGCGGTCGCGCTGGGTTGCTACGCCACCGGCATGCTCGACAACGCCGCACTGGCGATCGCGGCGAGCATCATCGTGTTGTTGTCCGGTATGACCGTGGTCGGTTCCATGCAGGACGCCATCACCGGATACAACGTCACCGCCGCAGGCCGGATCGCCGAGCTGGCCCTGATGTCCGCCGGGCTGATCGCCGGCGTCGTGCTCTCGCTGTACATCGGCGTGCGCATCGGCGGCGAGTCCGTCGGCAGCCTGGACGCGCAGAGCCTCGGGCGCGCCGAAGTGCTGGCACCGGCCCTGCACCTGCCCGTGCAGATGCTCGCCGGTGCGTCCACGTCGGCATGCTTCGCGCTCGCCAGCTACGCGCCGCCGCGGCCGCTGCTCGCGGCCGGGATCGGCGGTGGCGTGGCCGCAGCGGTGCACTCGCTGCTGACGCTGGTCGACGTGCACACCGTGCTGGCCGGGGCCGTGGCGACGACCGTGGTCGGTTTCATCGGCGGGATCATCGCGCGGCGGCTGCGGATCCCCGCGCTGGTGATCGCCGTTTCCGGCGTCGCGCCGCTGCTGCCCGGATTCGCGACCTACCGCGGCCTGTACGAGCTGTCCGTGCTGGGCAGCCCGACCGGCGTCGCCACGCTGATGCTCGCCGTCGCCACCGGGCTCGCGCTCGGCGCCGGCGTGGTGCTCGGCGAATATCTCGCGCAGCCGGTCCGCTCCCGGCTCGGTAGGTTGGAACGCCGGTTCGCCGGGCCGCGGATGTCCGGCCCGCTGCGCCCCGCCAAGCGCCGGATCGACTGATCGGTTGCGGGTCTTCCGGCGGCGTTCCGACGGGCCGGACGACCCACGGGCAGGCGGGCTCGGTTTGCACCACACGCAGCACGCAGCGGCAGGTTGGATTGGCTAGCCTCGCGACAGGTGGCCGATACGGCGGGAGGAAAACCGGTGAGCAAGGGCAGCACGCCCGATCGAGCGGACTTCGTCGTGGTCGCGAACCGGCTGCCGGTGGATCTGGAACGCCTCGACGACGGCACGGAACGCTGGCGGCACAGCCCCGGCGGGCTGGTCACCGCGCTGGAGCCGTTCCTGCGCGCCCGGCGCGGCGCGTGGGTCGGCTGGCCCGGCGTCGCCGACATCGAGGTCGAACCGTTCAGCGACGACGGCCTGCAGCTGCACCCGGTGCCGCTGTCGGCGGACGAATTCGCCGAGTACTACGAGGGGTTCTCCAACGCCACGCTGTGGCCGCTGTACCACGACGTGGTCGTGCCGCCGGTGTACAACCGCGCCTGGTGGAACTCCTACCGGCGGGTCAACAAGCGGTTCGCGGAGGCCGCAGCCGCGGTCAGCGCCGAAGGCGCGACGGTGTGGGTGCAGGACTACCAGCTGCAGCTGGTCCCGGCGATGCTCCGGGAGCTCCGGCCCGACCTGCGCATCGGGTTCTTCCTGCACATCCCGTTCCCGCCGGTCGAGCTGTTCATGCAGCTGCCGTGGCGCACCGAGATCGTGCGCGGGCTGCTCGGCGCCGACCTGGTCGGCTTCCACCGGCCTGGCGGCGCGCAGAACTTCCTGTGGCTGGCCCGCCGGCTGGCCGGCTTCGAACCCAGCCGCGGCCAGGTCGGCGTCCGCTCCCGGCCCGGCGTCGTGCAGGTCGGCGACCGAACCGTGAGCGTCGGCGCGTTCCCGATCTCCATCGCCGCCGCCGGGCTCGACAAGCTGGCGCGCACCAAGGAGATCCAGCAGCGCGTGAAGACGCTGCGCGCCGAGCTCGGCAACCCGAAGAAGATCATGCTCGGCGTCGACCGCCTCGACTACACCAAGGGCATCGACGTGCGGCTGCACGCGATGCACGAGCTGCTCGCCGAAGGCCACATCAAGGCCGAGGACGTGACGATGATCCAGATCGCCACGCCCAGCCGGGAACGCGTCGAGCACTACAAGCAGATGCGCGAGGACATCGAGCGCGAGGTCGGACGGATCAACGGCGAGTTCGGCCGCGTCGGCCACCCGGCCGTGCACTACCTGCACACCTCGGTGGACCGCAGGGACCTGGTGACCTTCTACTGCGCCGCCGACGTCATGGTCGTGACGCCGGTGCGAGACGGCATGAACCTGGTGTGCAAGGAGTACGTGGCCTGCCGCCACGACCTCGGCGGCGCGCTGGTGCTGAGCGAATTCGCCGGGGCTGCGGCGGAACTCACGAGCGCGTTCCTGGTGAACCCGCATAACCTGGACGGGGTCAAGGACGCGTTGCTCGCGGCCCTCGACATCGACGAGGCCGAAGGACGCCGTAGGATGCGCGCACTGCGTAGGCAGGTGCTCACGCACGATGTCGACCGCTGGGCGCGGTCGTTCCTCGAAGCGTTGGGCGCACCGCTCGTGGAGTAGCCGCGAGTAACCGGTCCACAACACGGACGGTCCGGCCTCAGCGATACTTGTTCGAACCGCTCGCCGTCGACGGTCACCACCGTGGCGCGAACGGGATCGATCCACAAACGACTTGACCGCGCCCCCCTGAGGAGTATGGCGTTGACCGCCGAAGCCCTTCCTGCCGAGCTGCGACGCGTGATCGTGCAGCTCGCGCGGACGCCTCGACTTCTGGTCGCCTGCGACTACGACGGCACCCTCGCCCCCATCGTGGCGGACCCCACCCAGGCCAAACCGCTGCCCGAATCGGTGCACGCCCTGCGGTCGCTGGCCGCGCTGCCGGCGACCACCACGGCGGTGATCTCCGGCCGCGCGCTGCGCGACCTCGCCACCCTGTCCCGGCTGCCCGCCGAGGTCTACCTCGTCGGCAGCCACGGCTCGGAGTTCGACGTCGGGTTCGTGCACGAACTCGAACCCGAAGCCACCCAGCTGCGCACGGAGCTGCAGATCGCCCTGCAGGACATCGTGCGCGGCAAACCCGGCGTCACGCTGGAGAACAAACCCGCCAGCGTCGCGGTGCACGTCCGGCGTGCCGAAGCCGAGGTGGCCGAGGAGGTGCTGGACACCGTCCGCACCGGCCCGGCGGCCTGGGAAGGCGTGCAGGTCACCGAGGGCAAGGCGGTCATCGAGCTGGCCGTGGTGCAGACCGACAAGGGCAACGCGCTCGACGCGCTGCGCCACCAGGTCGGCGCCACCGCGGCCATCTTCCTCGGCGACGACGTCACCGACGAGAAGGCCTTCGCCCGGCTGCACGGCCCGGACCTGGGCATCAAGGTCGGCGACGGGGACACGCTGGCGGCCTACCGGATCGACAGCACCACCGAGGTCGCGACCGTGCTGGCGTTCCTGATGGAGGAACGGCGCACCTGGCTCTACGGCGAGCAGGCCCCGCCGATCGAGCGGCTGACGATGCTGTCCAACGAGCGCACCGTCGCCCTGGTCACCCCCGACGCGCGGCTGACCTGGATGTGCCACCCCGGCCCCGACTCGGCCGCGGTGTTCGCCGACCTGCTCGGCGGACCCGGCGCCGGGCACTTCACGGTCCGCCCGCAGGGCGGCAACGGCGCCCAGCGCAGCCCGCTGCCGCTGGGCCAGCGGTACGTGCCGAACACCATGATCGTGGAGACCCGCTGGTCGCGGCTGCTGGTCACGGACTACCTCGCGCACGGCACCGACAGCCACCGCACCGACCTGGTGCGGGTGATCAGCGGCGGCGTGCCGGCGGCGGTGGAGTTCGCGCCGCGCCCCGAGTTCGGGCAGGTGCCGGTGCGGCTGACCGCCGAGGCCGGCGGGCTGCGGGTGCAGGGCACGGCCGAGCCGATGGTGCTGTACTCGCCGGGCGTGCAGTGGGAGATCACCTCCGACGGCATGCACGAATCCGCGCACGCGGTCGTCGACCCGCGCGAGGACAACCCGGTCGTGCTGGAGCTGCGCTGCGGCACCGACGACCTGTCGTCGGCGGACACCGAGGCCGAGCGCCGCGACGTCGCCGACCGGTACTGGTCGGAGTGGATGAAGACGCTGTCGCTGCCCGACGTGGAGCGCGACCTGGTCGCCCGCTCCGCGCTGACGCTGCGCGGGCTGTGCAACACCGACACCGGCGGGATCATGGCGGCCGCCACCACCTCGCTGCCGGAGGAGATCGGCGGCGTCCGCAACTGGGACTACCGGTACTGCTGGCTGCGCGACGGCGCGATGACCGCGCAGGCGCTGGTCACGCTCGGCTCCACCGGCGAGGCCGAGGCGTTCCTGAACTGGCTGCACCGGGTGCTGGAGACGCTGCCCGGACCGGAGCGGCTGCACCCGCTGTACACGCTGCAGGGCACCGGGCTCGGCCCGGAGGCCGTGATCGACAGCCTGCCCGGCTACGCCGGATCGCGGCCGGTCCGCGTCGGCAACCTCGCCGACCAGCAGGTGCAGCTGGACGTGTTCGGGCCCGTGGTGGAGCTGATCGCGCACCTCGCGCAGGCCACCGGCCGGATCCGGGACGTGGACTGGGACCTGGTGAAGGCGATGGCCGAGGCCGTCTCGCACCGCTGGTTCGAGCCCGACCACGGCATCTGGGAAGAGCGCGACGTGCCGCGCCACCACGTGTACTCCAAGGTCATGTGCTGGGTGACGCTGGACCGCGCGGTGAAGCTGGCGACCGCGTACGGCCGCGAGGCCGACCCGTCGTGGGCGCCGCTGCGCGACCAGATCGGCCAGGACGTGGTCAAGAACGGCTGGCACCCGGACGTGCAGGCGTTCACCACCGCCTACGAGGGCTCGGACCTGGACGCGGCGTCGCTGCACGTCGGGCTGTCCGGGCTGATCGACCCGTCCGACGAGCGGTTCCAGGCCACCGTCACGGCGATCGAGGCGGAGCTGCGCAGCGGGTCCACCGTGTACCGCTACCGCCGCGACGACGGGCTGCCCGGCGACGAGGGCGGCTTCCACCTGTGCGCGGCCTGGCTGATCGAGGCGTACCTGCTGATCGGCCGCCGCACCGAGGCGGAGGAGCTGTTCCAGCAGATCGTCGACACGGCCGGTCCGACGGGGCTGCTGTCGGAGGAGTACGACCCGATCGCGGAGCGCTCCCTGGGCAACCACCCGCAGGCGTACTCCCACCTGGGCCTGATCCGCTGCGCCCAGCTGCTGTCCGCATAGTTCTGCGAGGAGAGGCGAACGGCCTGTTCGCCACGCTCTACGGCGCAAACGGTCCGTTCACTTCCGCCTGGCGGGCGAGGTGAACGGGCCGTTCGCTTTGTTCGGTGGGGCGAATGGCCTGTTCGCCTCGTTCTGCGGCGCAAACGGTCCGTTCGCTTCCGCCTGCCGGGTGGGGTGAGCGGACCGTTCGCCACTCAGCGCGTCAATTGGTCCGTTTAACGTTCAACTGGTCACGATTTGGGCGATTGATGTCATCCCGTCGGGGGCGGGCTAATACGCTCTGTGCCGGACGCTCGCACGAGGGGAAGGCGGACGGGTGAACGGACTGACCGCAACGCTGATCGTCGTGATCATCGTGCTGATCGTCGTCGCGGTGTTCGCCGTGATCATGGGGGTGCGGGCCAAGCGCTCCGCCGCGAAACCGGAAACCCGGCCCGCCGATCCGTTCCACACCGGTGACCAGGACTCGCTGCGCGGCGACCCGCGGGCGCTGAAGGCCGGCGACATCGTCGAGGTGCGCGGCAGCACCTACACCGTCCGCGGCACCCTCCGGCTCGACGAAGGCGGCTGGACCTGGGCGGAGCACCTGCTCGACGACGCCAAGGGCGGGCAGGTGTGGCTGGCCGTGGAAGAGGACCCGGACCTGATCCTCTCGCTGTGGACGCCCGTCGCCGACGCCGGCGAGCCCGGCCCGAAGACGATCGACTTCGGCGGCCGCACCTACCACTCCGAGGAATCCGGCAGCGCCGAGTTCCGCAGCGAGGCCACCACCGGCCTGGCCGAGCGGGGCACCGTGCGCTACCACGACTACGAGGCCTCGGACGGATCGATGCTGGGCTTCGAGTCCTACGGCGGCGCCGACTGGGAAGCCAGCAGCGGCGAAGCGCTAAGCCGCTACGACGTGCTCATCTACCCGACGGCGGACTGACCGGTGAAACCTCGCTTCTGGTTCGTGATCGCCGGCGCGGCCGCGGTATTGGCCCTGATCATCGGGTTGGTGACGATCTTCTCCACCGGCACCGGGCCGCACGGCTACGTCGCGAAGAACTACACCCGCGCCGCCCACCTCGACCTGTCCGGCGACTCCGACAACCGGGCCTACACCAGCCCGAAACCGCCGAGCGTCGTCGCCGCCGAGATCACCTCGAAGTGGCGCCCGCAGTCCCAGTACGCCGACTCGTCGGGCATCTACCTGCGGTACTCCGGCGACGCGGTGATCATCCAGCCGCAGGCACCCGGATCGGTGATCCACCTGATGGACTCCGACCGGGCCTACCGCCGCTACCACAGCCACGTCGGCGGCGTCTGGGGCTGGAGCAGCCCGCACGGCGAGAGCTTCCGCGGCCGGGGGCCGGGAGCGGGCAAATGAGCGGCAACAAGTCCAAGTTCGCCTTGACCGCGGGCGCCGTCCTCGTCGTCGGCCTGGCGGTCGCCGGGACGGTCGGCGGCGAGTCCGCGCAGAACGCCTTCACCTCGGAGGAAACCACCTACTACCTGGACGGCACGAGCTACTCGGGGCCGCCGATCGAGCGGTTCACCCCCGCCGATGCGCAGCAGCTCGCGCAGCGGCTCGCGGAGGCGGAGCGGGCGCACGGGGTGTGCTTCGGCTGGAAGCTGGTCGACGGCTCGACGGAACAGTTCGACCAGGGCTCCAGCCGCGGCCCCAGCGTCCCGGCCGACAGCTGCCCGCGCTGGGCCGAGACCCAGGTGTTCGTGGCCGCCGCCGGCGAAACCGACGACGCCGACTCGGCCGACATCAAGGTGGTGGCGTCCGGCGACCTCGACGCGCAGCTGGACGCGGACGACTTCGTGAACCTCGGCGTCACCGCCGACTCGCTGGCCGAGGAAACGGTGACCGCGACCGGGCAGGCCGCGCTCGGATTGCCCTTGCTGCTGGTGGAGAAAGGCGTGCTGACGGCGCCGAAGGCGACCGAGGACGCGTCGGGCACCGCCTCGGTCCCGCCGCTGCCGAAGGGCGACGGTTCGGGCTCGGACTGGGTGCCCTGGGCGTGGCTCGGCGGGCTGGGCGTCGTCGTGGTGCTCGGCCTGCTGCTGGGCTTCCGGGGCCGCGCGAAGCAGAAGTCCACATCGGACACTCCGTCCGGGCCGCCGCCGGGACCGCAGGGTGCGGTGCAGCCGCAGGGGAATCCGCCGCCAGGCCCGCAGGGCGGCCCGCCACTGCAGGGGCTTCCCACTGGTCCTCCGCAGGGGCCGTCGCAGGGTGGACCGCCTGGTCCGCAGGGTTCGCCTCCACAGGGCCCGCCCCCTGGCGGATCGCAAGGGTCGCCGCCTGCACCGCCGGGTCTGCCGCTGCAGGGACCACCGCCGTCCGGACCGCACCCGCCGCGAGGACCTGCGGCGCCGGGGCAGCAGGGGTGGCCTCCGCCGCCCGGGAGTCCGGGGCAGCCCTGGCCACCGCCGCCGCAGGGGCCGCCGCCGGCAGGCCCCCGTCGCTGACCGCACCGAACACGACACCAGAAGGGCCTCACCTTGCTCCAGGAAATGCTCGCCGGCCTGATCGCCGCCGTCGCCTACGGGGTGATCGGTGTGGCGATGATGGCGCTCGGCTACGTGCTCGTCGACCTGGCCACGCCGGGCAAGCTCCGCGACCTGATCTGGGTCCAGCGCAACCCGAATGCGGCGTTGCTGCTGGTCTCCGGCCTGATCGGGGTCGGGATCATCCTGACCACCGCGATCGTGGGCAGCGCCGACGACCTGATCGCCGGGCTGATCGACACCCTCGTCTTCGGTCTCCTCGGGCTCATCCTGATGAGCCTGTCGTTCCTGCTGATCGACGCGGTCACGCCCGGCAAGCTCGGCGACGAGCTCTCCTCCCCGAACATGCACCCGGCGACCTGGGTCTCGGCGACCACGCACGTGGTGATCGCGGTGATCATCGCCGCCTCGATCTGGTGAGCAGCGCGTGTCGGTGAGCGCCGAGCCCGCCGATCCGGTCAAGCCGCGCGGCCGGGTCGCCCGGACCGCGGTGCTGGTGGCCGTCTTCATCTGCGCCGCCTGCGGTCTGGTCTACGAACTGGCGCTGGTCGCGCTCGGCAGCTACCTGATCGGCGACACCGTCGGCCAGGCGTCGATCGTGCTGTCGCTGATGGTGTTCGCGATGGGCGTCGGCGCGCTCGCCGCGAAACCCCTGCAGCGCTGGGCGGCTCCGGCGTTCGCGGGCATCGAACTGCTGCTCGCGCTGCTCGGCGGGATCAGCGTGCTCGGGCTGTACGCCGCGTTCGCGTGGCTGAGCCTGTACATGCCCGCGCTGATCGCCACCGCGCTCGTGCTCGGTGTGCTGATCGGCGCGGAGATCCCGCTGCTGATGGTGCTGCTGCAGCGGATCCGGCGGCAGGACGCGGGTTCTGCGGTCGCCGACCTGTTCGCGGCCGACTACGTCGGCGGTCTCGTCGGCGGGCTGGCGTTCCCGTTCCTGCTGCTGCCGCTGTTCGGGCAGGTGCAGGGCGCGTTGCTGGTCGGCATGGTCAACGCCGCCGCCGGCATCGGGCTGGTGCTCACCGTCTTCCGCCGGGAGCTCTCCAAGCGCGCGACGTTGCTGCTGACCGGGGCGACCGTGCTGGTCGGCGGCGTGCTGGTCGGGGCTTACGCGTTCGCCGACGACTTCGAGGTCACCGCGCGCCAGGCGCTGTACGCGGACCCGGTGGTGCATTCGGAGCGCACGCCATACCAGGACGTCGTGCTGACCGAGTCGGTTTCGTTGAACGGGAACAGCGACACCCGGCTGTACCTCAACGGAGACCTGCAGTTCAGCTCGATGGACGAGTACCGGTACCACGAGGCGCTGGTGCACCCGGCGATGGCCGGGCCGCGGGATCGGGTGCTCGTGCTGGGCGGCGGCGACGGCCTGGCGCTGCGCGAGGTGCTGCGGTACCCGGATGTCCGCGAGGCCACGCTGGTGGACCTCGACCCGGCGGTGCTGGAGCTGGCGCGCACCGACCCCCGAGTGTCCACTTTGAACAAGAACGCCTTCGCGGATCCGCGGGTGCGGGCGATCGCGGCGGACGCCTTCAGCTGGCTGCGGGACAACCGCGAACGCTACGACGTGGTGCTCGTGGACATGCCCGACGCGGACTCCACGGCGACGGCGAAGCTGTACTCGACGGAGTTCTACGGCCTGGTGCGGCAGGCGATGGCGGACAACGCGCGAGTGGTGGTGCAGGCGGGTTCGCCGTTCTTCGCGCCGAAGGCGTTCTGGTGCATCGAGTCGACGATGAGGTCGGCGGGCCTGAACACGGTCCCGTACCAGATCGCGATGCCCAGCTTCGGCGAATGGGGCTTCCACCTGGCCAACGCAACCCCCACCCAACAACCCCCAACCACCCCGGGTTCCGCCCCGGGGTCCGCAATTTCAATGGAAATTGGACCTTCGATTTCAATGGAAATTGCGGACGATCACACGACGGGCGGACCCTCGATAGTCTCGCCCGGGGCGTCACCGCTCGCCTCGCCCGGCCCGACACCGCTCGCCTCGCCCGGGGCGCCGCTGCTGCGGCTCGCGGCCGACGCTCCGCCGCTGCGGTCCCTGGATGCGGCGACGTTGCAAGCGGCGGCGACGTTTTCGCCGGACCGCACCAGGATCCCGGGCCTGGAACCGTCGACCCTGATGCACCCGACGATCCTCCAGTACGCCCAGGGCGAGTGGGCGAACTACTGACCCACCAGGCCGAGGAGACTTCCGATTTCAGGCGAAGTCGGGAAGCCCCGTGCCCGACGCCGACGCCGCTTTCGCCCCTCGCCCTCAGGCCGTGCGCTGGTTTCGCGCGAAATCGCCACTTCGCCCAGGTCGTGCGCTGGTTTCGTGCGAGATCGCCACTTCGTCCTCAGGGCGTGCGCTGGTTTCGCGTGAAACCGACCCTTGCCTCCCGGCAGTCGGCCAGCGACATGCTGGCCAGGTCGCCGTCGAACTCGGGCAGTGCGGCATCCGGGTGAACATCGTGGCGCCCGGATTCGTGCCCACCGACGCCAACGCCGGTGCGCAGCAGTGGGCGATGATCGACGAGACCGGGGCGCGCACGTCGCTGGGCCGGTCGAGGACGTGGCCGCCGCGATCGTCGCCTACGCCAGCGACCTCACCGGGCACGTCACCGGCGGCTGCACCGCCGTGGACGGCGGCCTGTCCGGGACGTGATCACGGGCCGAACCAGCGCTCCTCCGCCGAGCGGGGCGGGGCCGAGGTGGCACCGGTGATCAGCTGGGTTTCCAGCTGGATGTGGCGGGGGCGGCCCGGCTCGCTGGCCTCCAGCAGCAGGCGCCCGGCCGCACGGCCTTTCTCCAGCCACGGCTGGCGCACCGTCGTCAGGCCCGCCCGCTCCGCGTCCGGGATGCCGTCGAAGCCCGTGATGGTCAGGTCCTCCGGCACCCGCAGGCCGCGGTTGCGGGCCTCGCTCAGCGCGCCGAGGGCGAGGATGTCCGAGGTGCACACGATGGCGGTGATCTCGGGGTCGATCTCCAGCAGCTGCGCCGCCGCCGACGCCCCGGAGGCCGTGGTGTGGTCGAAGCGCTCCACCACCGGCACCTTCGTCCAGTCCACGCCCGCCTCGCTGAACACCTCGGCCAGCGCGGTCAGCCTGGCCTTCTGCACGTGGAAGCTGGCGTTGGCCTGCCGCTGCACCGACGCGGGCCCGTCGTTGCGGCCCCGGGCCAGGCGCATGCACAGCACGCCGATGCGGCGGTGTCCTAGCCCGATCAGGTGGTCGGCGACGCTCTTGATGGCCTTCCCGTCGTCCGGGCCGACCCAGTCCAGGTTGTCCAGGCGCGGCTGGTCGCAGACCACCACCGGGACGGGTCGTTCGAGCACCGCGGCCAGGTGCGGGTCGTCCTCGGGCACGGAGTACACGACGAAGCCGTCGACGCCGGCGCGGTGCACCGAGGCGACGTCCTCGCGCTCCGGGCTCGCCGGGATCAGCAGCAGGCCCTGACCGGCGTCTTCGCAGGCCAGCGCGAGTCCTTCGAGGAAGCCGACGGCGCCCGGGTCGCGGAACGCGTACGAGAGGTTCTCGGTGAGCAGCAGGCCGACCGCGCCCGCCTTCCTGGTCCGCAACGACCTCGCGACCGGATCCGGCCCCGGGTAGCCGAGCCGGCGAGCGGTCTCCAGGACTCGCTTGCGCAGCTCCGGGGAGAGCTGGTCCGGACGGTTGTACGCGTTGGAAACCGTCGTCCGGGAGACCCCGAGTTCTGCAGCGAGCGATGCGAGCGTCGCAGGCCGCCGGGCATTCGTTGACCGCGCCATGGAGGAACCGTAACGGTTCAGTACCCCTCGGTGAAGTGAGCATGATGCAGATCCCACTCACGTTCGAATCATGAACACGGAGCGACGCGCAGTGATCACTCTCCGAGTTGGTTCATTCGAGGGGCTGACCCGGAGCGATTTTGCGGTTACGTTTTCATGACCGATTCCGTGAAAGGTGTCACAGATGGCTGAGGTTGCGTACGTCAACGCCTCGCGCGTTTACCAGGGGAGTCCACCGGTACGGGCGGTGGACAAGCTCGCCTTGGACATCGCCGATGGTGAGTTCCTGGTGCTGGTGGGGCCGTCGGGGTCCGGCAAGTCGACGGCGTTGCGGATGCTGGCCGGGCTGGAGGACGTCGACGAGGGCGGCATCACCATCGGTGGCAACGATGTCACCAACACTCCGCCGAAGTCACGGGACATCGCGATGGTGTTCCAGTCCTACGCCCTGTACCCGCACATGACGGTCGCGGAGAACATGGGCTTCGCGCTGAAGCTGCGCAAGACGCCCAAGGGCGTCATCAAGGAGAAGGTCACCGAGGCCGCGCGGATGCTGGACCTCGAGAAGTACCTGGACCGCAAGCCCAAGGCGCTCTCCGGCGGTCAGCGGCAGCGGGTCGCGATGGGTCGCGCGATCGTCCGCGAGCCCAGCGTGTTCCTGATGGACGAGCCGCTGTCCAACCTCGACGCCAAGCTGCGGGTGGAGACCCGCGCGAACATCGCGGCGCTGCAGAAGCGGCTGGGCACCACCACGATCTACGTCACCCACGACCAGGTCGAGGCGATGACGATGGGGCACCGCGTCGCGGTGCTCAAGGACGGGCTGCTGCAGCAGTGCGCCAGCCCGCGCGAGCTGTACGAGAACCCGGCCAACGCCTTCGTCGCCGGCTTCATCGGATCGCCCGCGATGAACCTCAAGACGGTGCCGCTGACCAGCGACGGGGCGGTGCTCGACGGCGCCACGATCCCGCTGCCGCGCGAGGCCGTGGCCGCCGCGGGCGACCTCAAGGAGATCACCTTCGGCGTGCGCCCCGAAGCGCTGTCGCTGACCTCCAGCGAGGACGACGGCATGGCCATGACCGTCGAGCTGGTCGAGGAGCTGGGCGCGGATGCGCTGATCCACGGCGCCATCGACGTCAACGGTTCGCAGGAGCGCTTCGTCGTCCGCGCCGACGGCCGCACCCCGCCCGCGCTGGGGCAGCAGGTCAAGGTCGCGCTGCGCGACCACAGTGAGATCCACCTCTTCCACCCCGAGACCGGAGATCGCCTGGTCGCCTGATCGCGAACCGATCGTGGCTGCTCAGGCGGCCACCGCCGGTCGCGGCCCCCATGCCGACGCCCCCGCTGGTCCTGGCGGGGGCGTCGTTGCGCGCGCAACAGGAATAACCCGGTTGGTGGAGTGTTGTGCGGAGACGTGCTTAGACTGTAGTTGACAACGGTTTCCGTTACCGTTCGCAGTTAGCCGTCAGTCTGCTGCGCAAGGGGCCAATCACCGAGGAGTGCAACCGATGACCGTCCGCAGCCGCTCTGCTGCCACCGCCTTAGCCGGCCTCGCGGCCACCGCCATCGCCCTGACCGCCTGCGGCACCGGTGAGCAGGCGGCCGGCGGCGGCGACAAGATCAAGGTCGTCGCCTCCACCAGCGCGTGGGCCAGCGTCGTGCAGGCGGTCGGCGGCGACGCCGTCGACGTCGAGGCGATCATCAGCGACCCCAGCGCCGATCCGCACTCCTACGAGAGCACCCCGCAGGACGCCGCGAAGGTCACCGACGCGGATCTGGTCGTGTTCAACGGCGGCGGATACGACGAGTTCATGGAGAAGATCCTCGGCAGCAGCGGCCAGGGCAAGCCCACCATCGAGGCCGTCAAGGACGAGCACGAGGGCGAGCCCGCGGGTGAACCCGCAGGTGAGCACGGCGGGCACGAGGAGCACGGCGGGCACGAGGGCCACGACCACTCGGCGAACGAGCACGTCTGGTACGACCTGCACGTCGTGGAGCAGGTGGCCGCCCAGGTCAGCGCCGAGCTGAGCAAGCTGCAGCCGGCCAAGGCCGAGCAGTTCGGCACGGCCGCGGGCCACTTCGCGGAGGACATCGGCAAGCTGCAGGGGCGGGTCGGCGAGCTGGGCGACCAGAACCGGGGCAAGCCGGTGATCGTCACCGAGCCGGTCGCGCACTACCTGGTGGAAGCGGCGAGCCTGCAGGACATCACGCCGCCGGAGTTCGTCAAGGCCGTCGAGGCCGAGAGCGACCCGTCGGCGGCCGCGGTCGCCGCGATCCAGAACGCCGTGAACTCCAAGCAGGCCGCAGCGGTCATCTACAACCCGCAGACCGAATCGCCGGTCACCCGCAACGTGCGCAGCGCCGCCGAGCAGAATCAGATCCCGGTCGTGGAGATGACCGAGACCCTGCCGCAGGGCAAGACCTACGTGCAGTGGATGGACGCCCAGATCACGGCCCTGCAGGCCGCCCTGACCCAGAATCGCTGAGACATGACCGCCAAACCCGAGACCGAGACCGTCCTCGCGCCCACCGCCACGGCCCCCGCCGTGCGGCTGCGCGGCGCGGAGCTCTCCTACGGCCCCCGAGTGCTGTGGTCCGGCCTGGACCTGGACGTCGAGCCGGGGGAGTTCCTGGCCGTGCTCGGCCCGAACGGCTCCGGCAAGACGAGCCTCCTGCGCGTGCTGCTGGGTTTGCAGCAGCTTTCCGCGGGCAGCGTCGAGATCGCCGGCGGGCCGGCCCGCCGGGGCAGCAACCGGATCGGCTACATCCCGCAGCAGCGGGCGCTGGACGCGACCGTGATGGTGCGCGGTAGCGATCTCGTCGGTCTCGGGTTGGACGGTCACCACTGGGGCACGGGCCTGCGCGGCCGCCGCGAACGCAAGCAGCGGGTCGCCGCGGCGCTTCGCGCGGTCGAGGCGACCGAGTACGCCCGGATGCCGCTGGGTCTGCTCTCCGGTGGCGAGCAGCAGCGGCTCCGGGTGGCGCAGGCGCTGGTCAGCGATCCGGCGGTGCTGCTGTGCGACGAGCCGCTGCTGTCGCTGGACATCGCGCACCAGCGCAAGGTCAGCCGGCTGATCGCGAACCAGGCGCGGGAGGCCGGGGCCGCGGTCCTGTTCGTCACCCACGAGATCAACCCGGTGCTGCCGCTGGTCGACCGGGTCCTCTACCTGGTCGACGGCCGGTTCCGGATCGGCCCGCCGGACGAGGTGATGACCTCCGCGACGCTGTCCGAGCTGTACCGCACCGACGTCGAGGTCGCCCGCGTCGGCGGGCGGCTGGTGGTCGCCGGCACCGACGAGCACGAGCACGACCACCACGTGCAAGAGGCGGAAGAAGCGTGAACGCGATCATCGACGGGCTGGGCAAGATCCTGGACTTCTCGACCACGATCGACCTGCTCGGCTACCCGTTCGTCCAGCAGGCGCTGCTGGCCGCGGCGGCGCTGGGGCTGGTCTCCGGCTGTCTGGCGCCGCTGGTCGTCGCGCGGAAGATGTCCTTCGCCGTGCACGGCACGGCCGAGCTCGCGTTCACCGGTGCCGCCGCGGCGCTGCTGATCGGCGTGGGCGTCGGCGTCGGGGCGCTGGCCGGGGCCGTGGTCGCCGCGCTGCTGCTCGGGCTGCTGGGGCAGCGCGGGACCGAACGCGATTCGGTGATCGGCGCGATCCTGTCCTTCGGGCTCGGCGTCGGCGTGCTGCTGCTGTGGCTCAACCCGGAGCGGACCTCGAACAAGTTCAGCCTGCTGGTGGGGCAGATCGTCGGCGTCGATTCCGCGGACGTGCTGCTGCTGGCCGGTTCGGCGGCGGCGGTCCTGGTCGTGCTGGCCTTCGTGTACCGGCCGCTGCTGTTCGCCAGCGTCGACCCGGACGTCGCGGCGGCCCGCGGTGTTCCGGCGCGGCTGCTGACGCCGCTGTTCGCGGTGCTGGTCGGCGTGGCGACCGCGCTCGGCGTCTACACCGTCGGCGCGTTGCTGGTGCTGGCGCTGATGGTGACGCCGGGAGCCGCGGCGGCGCGGGTGACCGCGAGCCCGGTCAAGGCGACGGTGCTGGCCGTGGTGTTCGCCGAGGTGGCGGTGCTGGGCGGCATCCTGCTGTCGCTGGCGCCGGGGGCGCCGGTGAGCGCCTTCGTCACGATCATCTCGTTCGTGATCTACCTGGTGTGCCGCGTGGTCGGCAACCGCCGGCTCAGCCGCCTGTCCCGGACCCCGGCCACCGCCTGACGACAGTTTCAATTGAAACTGCGGGTCACGTGGTGACGGTTTCGATGACCTTTTTCATCCTCTGCGCGGATGGCCTGTGTCCTGGGTCGTGAGTGGCTATGGTCGCTATGACGACCATGGGCACTCACGACCCCTGCACACGCCGCAGACCAGGATGAAAAAGGCTCAATTGAAACTGCGGGTTGAGCACGGGGTCCGAATGGCGGTGGGTCCGGTGTTGGCCGAAGCTGGCGGTCGTGCCTGGGAGCGGCCGGAATCGGGTCCTGATCAACCTGGCGACTTCGCTGGGCGCGGTGGTGGCGTGCACCGTCGTCTACTACCTCCTGCCGGTCGACCGGTTCGGGCTCGTCGGCACCGTGAACTCGGTCGTGCTGTTCGCGATCGGTCTGGTCGCGGTCGCCTCGCTGATCCTGTTCCAGGTGCGCCGGTTCCGGATCGGCGGCGCGCGCCACGGCAGCTCCATCGCCGGGGTGGCCGTGGCGTTGTACCTGGCCGTGCTGTTCTTCGCCGCTGTCTACTTCGGACTGGTCCGCCAGGATCCGGGCTCGGTCGCGTCGTTGCGCACCAAGACCGACGCGCTCTACTTCTCGCTGACGATCACCAGCACCGTCGGCTTCGGCGACGTGTACGCGGTGTCCCAGCTCGCCCGCGCGGTCGTTTCGGTGCAGATGGGCTTCAACATCGGGTTCCTCGCCGTGGCCGTCGCCGTCGTCCGGGCCAAGGCATCCCGGCCGGACGACGGCTGAGCTCCGTTTCGGCTGGTCAGGTGCCGTGCGTGTTTTGTGTCGCTATGGCAGCACAAAACACGCACGGGTGTGCACCAGCGGAAACCGTGCGTCAGGCGAGGCCGAGGTAGCGGCGTTCGTTGAACTGCTCGCCGACGCAGGAGGCCCCGAGGTCGTGGCCGATGCGCTCGATCACGTCCGCCAGTTCCAGCCGCGCCAGCCACGAGCGGGGCAGCACCGCCGTGCCGTGCCGGGCGCCGAGGATGCTGCCGGTCACGGCGGCGGTGGTGTCGCTGTTCCCGGAGTGGTTCACCGCCAGCCGCAGGGCGTCGGCGAACTGGTCGGGCTTGGGCATCGCGAGCGCGCAGTAGACGCCGATGGCCAGCGCCTCCGGGCCGATCCAGCCCTGGCCGAGCCGCTCGATGTGCCCGACGCTCGCGCCCAGCCGCGCCAGCGTCGAAGCCTCCGCGAGGGCGGTCGCGGCCTCGCCGTCCTCGCGCAGCACGCGGCCCGCCGCCTGGTCCACCGCGGCGGGCAGCTTCCGCTCCTGCACGGCCACCAGGTGCACGATGAGCGACAGCGCCCCGGCTGAGGCCCAGCCGCTGACGCCGCCGTGGGTGAGCGCCGCGCACTGGCAGGCCAGCTGGTAGGCCATCTCGGCGGTGGGCGCGAAGCCGAGCGGCGCGCTGCGATCCACTCCGCCGCAGCCCTTGGAGGTGTTCCGCGGCCGGTCCGGCGTGCCGAGCTCGGGTTCCTGCAGCGCGCGCAGGCTGGTCAGGCCGGGCGCCCGGCTGGCGTACAGCTCGGGCTCGGCGAGCAGGCCGGTCGCGCCGGGCTGCGGCTTGTCTTCCTGTTGGGTGGTCAACCACCGTCGGTAAGCGGCGGCGGTGGACTCGACCGGCCGCCAATTGCCGCCGTTGTTACCGGTGGTCCAGGCGTGCAGGTAACCCTCGCCGGTGAACAGCGCCAGCTGCGTCGCGTCGCCGAGCAGCGCCTGCGGCGGCGGTTCGGCCACGCCTGCCTGGCCGAACTCGGCGCGGATGTCGTCCAGCTGCGCGTACTCGACCGGACTGCCGAGCGCATCGCCGAGCGCCCCGCCGAGCAGGCAGGCCACCGCGCGATCGACCACTGTGGACGGGGTCGGCACGGGTGCGGCTCTCCTTCCACAGTGTCCTCGTACGAGTGATCGCCGTGTCCAGACTTTACTTGGCGTATCCGGTCGCCGGGAGATGTTCACCGCAACAGCGGGCGTGGGCCGGACGCCGAGGGAGGAATCGGACATGGCTCCATTGGAGTGAATCGTCGGCCGGTGATCGACATGCGTTCGGGCGCGCCTCGTTACGGTGTGTCGGGTTTTGGGCGGCGGACCGGCCGCCGCGTGGGCTTTCCGGGGGTGTGGACTCGCCGTGCGCGGTACCCGAGACTGTCTGAAGGCTCAACAAACATGAGTGAGAGTCGGAATTGGAGATGATGGCGGGGCAGGGCAGCTGGACCGAGGCACCGGGCGCGGGGTTCGAGTTCCGCCTGCTCGGTCCTCTCGAGGTGCGCGTCGACGGCAGCCCGCAACCGCTGGGCAGCGCCCCGGTCCGCGCGCTGCTGGCCTGCCTGCTGCTGGAACCGAACCAGGTCGTCTCGATGGACCGGCTGATCGACACGCTGTGGGAGCACGAGCCGCCGGCCAGCGCCCGGACCATCATCCACGGCTACGTCTCCCGGCTGCGCAAGCTCTTCGGCGCCGGCTCGGAATCGGCCGAGATCGTCACCCGCCCGCCCGGCTACCTGCTGCGGGTCGACAGCGACCGGATCGACGCGCACCGCGCGCGGGCGCTGATCAACCGCGCGCACGGCATGGAACCGGCGGCGAGGTCGCGGATGCTGGCCGAGGCGCTGACCCTGTGGCGCGGCCCGGTGCTCTCCGACCTCGCCAGCAGCCGGCTGTACCGGATGGTCGCGCCGAACCTGGACGAGCTGCGGTTGCTGGCGCTGGAGGAGCGGGTCGCCGCCGACCTGGATCTCGGCAGGCACCACCAGCTGGTGCTGGAACTGTCCACCCTGGTCGACCGGAATCCGCTGCGGGAACGGCTCACCAGCCAGCTGATGCTGGCCCACTACCGCGCGGGGCACCGCGCCGAAGCGCAGGCCCGCTACCACGCCCTGCGCCACCGGCTGTCCCACGAGCTCGGCCTCGATCCCGGCCCCGAGCTGCGCGAACTCTACGAGAAGCTGCTCCGCGACGACCCGGCGCTGCGCAGCCCGCAGCGCCGACCGGAACCGGGGCCCGAGCTCAAGCGCCCGATCCCGGCGGAGCTGCCGCCGGCCCCGGCCGGATTCGTCGGTCGCCAGGGCGAACTCGCCGCGCTCGACGAGCTGCTGGCGGAACGCGAACGCGGCTCCACCCTGCTCGCCGTGCTCACCGGCACCGCGGGCGTCGGCAAGAGCGCCCTCGCGCTGACCTGGGCGCACCGCGTCGAGCACGAGTTCCCCGACGGGCAGCTGTACGCATCGCTGCGCGGTTACGACTCGGAGCGCGAGCCGCTGACGCCCGGCGAGGTGCTGACCAGCATGCTCAAAGCGCTCGGCGTCGCGGCGAATGCGATCCCCGTCGAGCTGGACGACCGCACCGCGCTGTACCGGTCGCTGCTGGCCAAGCGCCGGGTGCTGGTGCTGCTGGACAACGCGCGGGACTCCGAGCAGGTGCGGCCGCTGCTGCCGGGCAGCGCCGAGTCGCTGGTGCTGGTCACCAGCAGGCGGCGGCTGGACGGGCTGGTGGTGCGCAGCGGGGCGCGGGTGCTGCCGCTGGAAACGCTGCCGACCGAGACCGCGATCGAGCTGCTCGACCGGGCGGGCGTGCCCGGCAAGTCGGCCTCCGAGCCGGCGGCCGCAGCCGCCTTGGCGGAGCTGTGCGGCGGTCTGCCGCTGGCGCTGCGGATCGCCGCCGCGCGGCTCGCGGCGAACCCGGCGCGCGGCGTGTCCGACCTGGTGCACGAGCTGACCGACGAGCGCAACCGGCTGCACGCGCTGGACATCGACGACGTCGACACCAGCGTCCGCCGCGCGTTCGACATCTCCTACCGCAGCCTGCACCCGGTGCACGCCGACACGTTCCGGCTGTTAGGGCTGGTGCCCGGCCACACCTTCACCTCGCACGCCGTCGCCGCGCTGTGCGGCACCGACGCGCCCAACGCGCAGCGCAGGCTGCGGGCCCTGGCGCTCGCGCACCTGGTCACCGAGACCGAGCCGGACCGGTTCGGCATGCACGACCTGCTGCGCGTCTACGCCCGCGACCTGCTGGCCGAGCCGGCCCCGGTCGACACCGAGGCCCTGCGCAGGCTGCTGAACCACTACCTCGTCACGGCCGACCACGCGCGCCGCTTCCTCCGCCCGGCCCGGGACGACCTGGACTTCTCCAGCGGGCCCGAGGTGCCCCGGCCGGAGATCACCGACCGTTCGCAGGCGCTGGAGTGGTTCGACGCGGAGTGGACGAACCTGGTCGCCGCCGTCCGGGCGGCCAACGCCGAGGGCATGCACGAGCTGGCCTGGCCGCTGGCCCGCCTGCAGTTCAACTACCTGATGGTGCGCTGCCCGTGGGAGGACTGGATCCGGATCTACCGCGACGGGCTCGACTCGGCGCGGGCGGTGGACGACCCGGCGGGCAAGGTGCTGATGCCGGCCGGGCTCGGGGTCGCGTACTCGCGGTCGGGCCGGCTGGACGCGGCGCTGGCGCACTACGACGAGTCGTACCAGGCGGCGGTGCGGACCGGCGATTCCGCGCGGTTGGCGATGACCCAGGTCAACATGGGCAGCGTGCTGTTCCGCCTGAAGCGCTACGAAGAGGCGAAAGTGCACTGCCAGGACGCGTTGAGGGTCTACCGTTCGCTGGGCGACCGGTACTTCGTGGCGGGGGCGCTGAACAACCTCGCCATGGTCGAGCAGGTCAACGGCGAGCTGGAGGAGGCGCTGGCGCACCTGCGCGAGGCCGAGGCGCTGTACCGGGACGCCGACGACCTGGAGACGCTGGCGATGGTGCTGAACAACTGCGGCGAGGTGAGCATCGAGCTGGGCCGGATCGCCGACGGCGAGCGGTTCCACCACGAGGCGCTGGACATGGCGCTGAAGTGCGGCTCCGCGATGCGGCAGGCGTCCGCGTACCTGGGCCTCGGCGACGCCGCCCGGTCCCGCGGCGACCTGGCGGTGGCCAGGACCCGCTGGGACACCGCGCTGGCGATCTTCGAATCGGAGGGCTCGCCGCGCTCGACCGAGGTCCGCGCGCGGCTGGAAGACCTCTCCGCGGCCGCCTGCTGAGGGGCGTTTAGCCGACGTTTAGCGGCCGTGTAGCGCCCGCTGGGAACTTTCATCATGTGCGGATCAAGCCGTGCATGGTTCGCACACGGGCGGCTCTGGGGGGAGTCCAGGGGGGATTGTCGCCCGGTCGTCCCGGTCGGCACACGTGGCCGGCCGGGGCGGCCGCAAGGGGGGCTTGGCATTCGGGACGGGTTCATCCCGGATGGACGTGGGGGTGAGTGCGGGCTTTCGGCGCCAGGAGTGGGTGATCCTGCCGGAGGTCCGCACTTCGTCTTTCCGGGGCATCTGGGGGTGTTCTGCCTGGTCGGGGCCGTGACTACTTTGTGTCGCCATGGCGACACAAAGTACTCACGGTAGGTGTGGCCAGGGAAAACGTTGTTCCGGAGCTCAGGCCGAGGGGTGCCCGGCGGTGAGCTTCTCCAGCTGGGGGCGCTTCGCGGTGCGGCCATCGCCGCTGGACACGCCCCGCAGGCGGCGGCTGATCCACGGCGCCAGGTACTCGCGGGCCCAGCGGATGTCCTGGGCGCGCTGCTCCCGCCAGGGCATTTCCGGGACCACGGGCCAGGGCTCGCGCCAGTCGGCGGCGACCGGAACGCCCAGCGCCTCGCACGCGCGCAGGGCGACTCGCCGATGGCCCGCCGCGGACAGGTGCAGCCGGTCCTCGCTCCAGGCCCGGTTGTCCCGCAGCACCCGCATCGACCACAGGTCCATCACGTAGCAGCCGTGCTTGTCGGCGATCGCCCGCAGGTGCGAGTTGTAGGTCCCGACCTTGCCGCGCACGTGCCGCAGCACCGGGGTGTCGCGGGTGTCGAAGCCGGTGCCGATCAGCACGTCGGCGCCGGTGGCCCGCAGCTCGCCGACCGCGGAGTCGAAGAGCTCCGCGACCGCGTCCGGGTTGCTGCCGGGGCGGATGATGTCGTTGCCGCCGGCGGTCAGGGCGACCAGCCCGGGCCGCAGCGCCACCGCCTGGGGCACCTGCTCGTCGACGATCTGGCGGATCAGCTTGCCACGCACCGCGAGGTTGGCGTACCGCAGCTCGGGGTCGTGGGCGGTCAGGTGCTCGGCCAGCCGGTCCGCCCAGCCGCGGAAGCTCCCGTTCGGATCCGCGTCGGCGAGCCCCTCGGTGAAGCTGTCCCCCAGCGCGACGAAGCTGCCCCAGCGCGCCGAGTCGGCGTTGCGCTGCGATTCCATTGACTCTTTCCCTCCTGGTCTTTCCTCCCGCACGCGCGGTGACCGGGAACCAGATTGGCGCTCGAACGGCTACCTACGCCACCGTCGGTTCCGCACTAGTGACTAACGGCACTGAACGGTCTAGTATTTCTGTCCGATTCGCCCGGAAACTGCTCGTGCTTTGCGAATTTCGTTGCCGCACTGCACTTTTCCGACGTCGCGGCAGCAACTGGGTGGCTATTCCTCGAAACACCGATACGGGTGAACCTCAGCTGCTACTGTCCTTCGGCGGTAACAGATGCAATGAGGGGGCCCGCGATGTTGCGATCGATGCAGGTGGCAGCTCGGCGTGCGTTCGGGGAGACGCCGCGCCGTCCGCCGTTTCGCGTCATCGCGGTCGGTTGAGTTGGGGAACGACAGCGTGCTCCGTTGCGTCGATTCCAGTGCGCCCGCGGTTCGGGTCCACCCGGACGTCGCGCGGCGCTGCAACCGTCCCGAATATCTGGGGGAATCGTGACGTCACCGCAGAATCCGGCGTCCGCGCCGGGGCCAGCGGGCTTCGACGCGCAACAGCGGGCAGCAGGCCCGGGAGGACGACGCCGCGCGGACGCGCCGATGCGCGGCTCGCTCGGCGGTGAGGTGCCGTCGGCACCGAGCGGGCCCCGGCCGCCCGCCCCGCGTCCGATGCGCCTCGATCTGCGCGGCGAGCTCGCCGCACTGGCCGCCGAACCGCACCCGTTCGCGCTGTGGCAGCGCGCCGAGCAGCTGCCCGATCGCTTCGAGCACGATCAGCGGCGGCAGCCCCAAGACGCCAGGCCGACGCCGGACCGGCCGGAAGCGCCGAAGACGCCGGGCGGTGGATTGGCGCTCTCCGGCGACCTCGGCGGGCTCGACGTGCCGCCGGGACGCCCGGAACCGCCGGCCGAGCTGTCCGGCTCACTCGGCCCCGAGTCGTTCGAAGAACCGCAGCGCCCGGCCGGGTTCAGCGGCGGCCTCAGCGGCTCGCTGCAGGACGACCCGCTGAGCGGGCCGCTGCCATCGATCCACGACGGCCTGGTGGGCGGCCCGCCGCCGCAGGCGGGACCGCCGCGCCACGACCTCCCGCCGACCGGGCCGGACGGCCCACCGCGCCGACACGACTCCGGCCCGCTGCCGCAGCAGGGACCGCCGAGCGGCCCGCTGCCGCAAGACGGGCTGCTGGCGCCCGAGCCGGATGCCCTGAGGTCCGGCGTCCCGCCGTTCGACGGGCCGCCGAGCGGACTGCCGCCGCAGGTCGCCGGGCGCCGTCACGACGCCCCACCGCCAGGCCGGGATGGTCTGCCGCCCCACGATGGGCCGATGTCCGGGCCGGACGGGTTGCCACCGCGGCACGACGCCGGCCCGCCGAGCGGCCCGCAGCCACAGGTCGGCCCGCCGAGCGGCCCGCTGCCGCAGGTCGGCCCGCCGAGCGGCCCGCTGCCGCAGGTCGGCCCGCCGAGCGGCCCGCTGCCGCAGGCTGGACCGCCGCGCCACGACCTGCCGCAGGCAGGTCCGGACGGGCCGCCGCCCCACGATGGGCCGATCGACGGATTGCCGCCGCGACCGGACGCGGCCCCGATGGGTGCGCCGCCGCAGGTGGGACCGCCGAGCGGCCCGCTGCCGCAGGCCGGTCCGCTGAGTGGCCCGCCGCCGCAGGCTCCGCCGCGTCACGATGCTCAGCTGGACGGTCCGCCGCCGCGCCACGACTCCGGTCCGGGCAGCGGCCCGCTGCCGCAGGCCGGCCCGCCCCGGCCGGACGGCCCTCCGCCGCTGCCGCTGGACAGCCCGCCTCCGCAGCCCGGCCCGCTGCCGCAGGCCGCTCCGCTGAGCGGTCCGCCGCCGCAGGCTCCGCCGCGGCCCGACGCACCGCTCGCGCCTGACGGCGCGCCGCGGCACGAGGCTCCCGGTCCCCGGCTCGCCGGGCCGCCGCCCTCCGGGCCGCCGCCCGTCGACGGTCCGCCGATGGCCGAACCGCGTCCTCCTGCTCCGCAGGGTCCGCCGTCGCCTCCGGTCGGCAACCCGTCGCTGGGTGGTCCGCCGCCGCGACCTCCGGTCGCTCCCGGGCCGCCGCCCGAGGGGCCGCCGAGCGGTCCGATGCCGCAGGCCGGGCGCCCGGTCGGTCCGCCACCCGCGCGGCCGGACGGCCAGCCGAGCGGTCCGATGCCGGTCAACGCCGGCCCGCCGCCGGCTCCGCAGGCGCCACCGCGCCCGCCGGAGCCGCAGCCGGAGTCGCCTCGCCAGCCCGAGCAGCGGCGTCCCGTGCCCGCGCGGGCGCCGAAGCTCACGCAGCGCGCCGACGGCGGGTTCGGGCCGATGGGATCGTCCGGCACCTGGAACGGGACCTCGTCGTCCCGGGCCGGTTACGGCCGGAACATGACCTGGTCGGCGGACGACTTCAAGGAGGAGCGCCGGGAGGACGACGACCTGCGCGCCGGCGCCGGCTACAAGCCGGGCGAGAGCGGTCGCGGCGCGGTGCCGCAGTTCCTGGTCGAAGCCGACGAACTCTTCGAGGAGGACGACGGCGAGAGCCGTCTCGTCGCCCCGCCGGTGCTGGGCGAAGCCCCCTCCAGCTACCGGGACTTCTAGGGATTGTTCGATGTGGCTCGCGCCGCGGGTGCAACCAACGCCTGCGGTGCGGGCTGAGTCCCGCGCCGCTGATCTCAGCGCCGGCCGGCGCACCCCGACTCGAAATGAGCTGTGATGGTCGAGACGATCACCCTGTCGATCCCCGCGGTCGACCTGCTCGGTGAGCAGCTGAACCTCACCGTGCGGCAGTACCCGTTCGAGCTCCCGCGCGTCGGCGAGGCCGCGGAGGACCGCAACCGGCTGGCCGCCCAGGTGTGGCAGGAGCTGGAGTCGACCGGCCTGGCCCGCAACGGCCGCCCGGAGCCCGAGGTCGAGGACGCGCTGTACCTGCTGTGCAGCTCCGAGGTGTCGATCGCCGCCGCCGGGCTGCTGGACGTGCGCGCCGGGCAGCGGCTGGCCGCGCGGGTCGTGGCGACCGGCGAGGTCGGCGTGGTCGGCGTGCTCGACGGCCGGGGGCTGCGGATGAGCTTCCTGGCGCCGGACACCCTGCCCCGGGTGTGCGCCGAGCTGCTGCCCGACGCCCCGCCCGGCAGCGGCGGCGAGGTGCGCGCGGTGGCCGACCGCAGCCACGGCCGCCCGACCGACGCCGACATCGACGGGCTGGCCGAACTGCGCTCGATCACCTCGGGGCAGAAGTTCCGGCTCGGGCACTTCGTGGTCGGCGGCGCCCGGCGCGGCGGGTCGCGCGGCCGGATCCCGAACCTGATCTGGTTCGACAACGACCGGGGCCGCTACTCGCTGCAGGGCGAGCGCACCGACGGCCAGGACGTCGTCACCTGCCGCCCGGCGGACAAGCCCCGCATCGCCGGCCAGCTCGCCGCCCTCCTCGACCGGGCCCGCCGGGGGCTCGGCTGAAACGCCTCGTCGGGGAGTCGCTTGCCACTGGTGGGTGCGGACCGGGCGTTGGTTAGGGCAGGCTGGGTTCCGTGACGCAGGACCGGCAGGCGGAGATCGCGGCGGACCGCGACGACCGCGATTCGTTCATGCGGCTGCTCGGCGGCCGCACCAGCGCGATCGACGCGAGCCTGCCGCCCATCGCGTTCGGCGCCGGGTGGTTCTTCGGCGGCGAGTCGATCGCCATCGGCGGCGGCGCGGCGGTGGTGGTGGGCGCGCTGATCGCCGGCTGGCGGCTGCGCGGGGGAGCCCGGCCGCTGGCGGTGCTGATCAGCCTGCTCGCGGTCCTGCTCGGCGCGCTGATCGCGCTGTACACCGGGGATGCCGCGGACTTCTTCCTGCCCAGGCTGGTGACCAACGCGCTCAGCGCGCTCGCCTGGATGACCAGCATCGCGATCCGCTGGCCGCTGCTGGGCGTGGTGGTCGGCACGGCCCTCGGCCAGGCCCGGCGGTGGCGCCACGACCCGGTGCTGCTGCGGGCGTACAGCCGGGCGAGCTGGGTCTGGGTCGGCCAGTACGTGGTGCGGCTGGTGGTGTTCATCCCGCTGTGGCTGCTGGGCTTCACCGGCGCGCTGACCATCGCGCAGGTCGTGCTGACCTGGCCGCTGGTGGCGGTGTGCGTGGCGGCGAGCTGGTGGGTGATGAGGCGGTCCCTGCCGCCGGAACACCCGGGTCTGCGGCATCCGCAGTCGTGACCGCTCGGCCGGAGGAGCAGAATGCGCTCATGTCTCTCGGCAGCGTGATCACCGCGATAGTCACCCCGTTCGACGACGAGCTGCGCGTCGACGAAGCCGCCTTCATGGACCTGTTCCGCCACCTGATCGACCACGGCTCGGACGGCATCGTGGTCTGCGGGACGACCGGCGAGGCGCCCACGCTCACCGACGAGGAGCACCTGCGGCTCATCGAGCTCGCCTGCGCCGAGCGCCCGGCTGGCGCCACGGTGATCGCTTCGACCGGGTCGAACAACACCGCGCACGCCTGCGAGATGACGGAGCGGGCGACCGAGCTCGGCGCCGACGCGGTGCTTTCGGTGACGCCGTACTACAACCGGCCCAACCGCCGCGGCCTCGTCCGGCACTTCACCGAGATCGCGCGGGCGACGGACAAGCCGGTGGTGCTCTACAACGTGCCGTCGCGGATCGGCCTGTCGCTGACGCCCGACCTGCTCGCCGAGCTCGCCCAGGTCGAGAACATCGACTACGTCAAGCAGGCGGACAACGCCGCGCTCGCCCAGATCGACGGCCTCGGCCTGTACGCGGGCAACGACGACGGCTTCGCCGCGGCCCTGGACCTCGGTGGTCTCGGCGGCATCCTGGTGGCCAGCCACCTGGTGGGCCCGCAGATGCGGCGGATGGTCGACGAGCCGGCGCGCCGGGCGGAGATCGACGCCTCGCTGAAGCCGCTGTACGCCGCGCTGTCGACGACCACGAACCCGATCCCGGTCAAGGCGGCCCTGAACCTGGTCGGCCACCGGGTCGGCGGGGTCCGGCTGCCGCTGGTGGACGCGGACGAGGCGGAGCTGGCGGCGATCCGCAAGGGTCTCCAAGAGGTCGGCCTCGCCTGAGGGCGGACTGGACTTCGATTTCCATTGAGGTTTTTCCAGCCTCGTTTTGCGTAGCGGTGCGGGTAGCGGAACCTCAGAGGCTCCCTGGTCTGTGGGTGCCCCTCCTGATGTATGTCCAATACACGGCGGAGGGGCCGTCCTCGCCAGGAAGCCTCTGAGAACCCGCGGCGGTGCCGGTGTCGTAGGTGGGTTATGCGCCTTCGGCGCATGCGACACCTCATCGACGTGCAGCTTTGCGGCCCGCGGTTGCGGGCCGACCAGGATGAAAAAGGCTCATTGAAACTGCACCCCAGGTTTCCGCCGCAACCGGCCAGGTTTCCGCCGCAACCGGATCCCCAGCTCCAACGGAAACCGGGGATCATCGGCGTGTCGTAGCCCGACACGCCGGGTCCTGTGGACAACTTCCGCAATTTCAATGGAAATCGGACCTCTGATTTCCATTGAAATTGCGGACCTCACGGCTCGTGGGAGGCGTTGGTAGTCCGGCCGAGCAGGCGTTCGTGGAGGGTCTTCGGGTCCTCCGCGAGGTCCAGGGCCGCTAACCAGGCCGCTCCGGCTTCGCCCGGACCCGCCGTGCGCTGGGTTTGGAAGCCCCGGGCCGACAGCGTGCCGCGCAGCGCGCTCCGGACCGGGTTGCCCGGCGTCACCAGGCCGCCTGCCAGCACGATCGTCCTGGATTCGCCGTGGCAGCGGGTCGCCGCCGCGGTGTCGGCCAGGACTTGGGCGGCGCGCCGGACGATGTCGGCCGCCGTTTCGTCGGTGGCCGCAGTCACCAGCGGCGCCAGCTCCGCGAGGCGGATCGGTGGGGCCGCGTTCACCGCGCTGATCAGCTCCCTGCGCTGCGCGCCCGGCGCGTCCGGCAGGAGCCGGTCGCGCACTGCCGACGTGAGGCCGTGCAGCGGCTCGCCGCGGTCCAGCGCGCGCAGCGCGGCTCGCACCGCTTCGCGGCCCAGCCAGAACGCCGAGCCCTCATCGCCGAGCAGCCAGCCGTGACCGCCGATGGTCGCGACCATCCGGTGCTGCTCGATGCGGGCCGCGATGGCGCCCGTGCCCGCGATCAGCACCGTGCCGTCGGGGTCCGGCGTGCCCGCCGCGAAGGCCACCTCGCAGTCGCTGATCGCGCTCCACGGGCTCCGCAGGCCCAGCCCGGACCACGTGCGGTCGAACAGCGTGCCGAACCCGGGATCGGCCATCTTGCTGACCCCGGCCATGCCGATCACGCAGTTGCGCACCGCCGCCGGATCGATCCCGGAGAGGGCCGCCCGCGCGGCATCGGCGATCTGCCGCGCCGCCTGCTCGGGCGGGTGCGAATTCGGGTTGCCGCCGGCCGCTTCGCCGCGGCCCAGCACCCGGCCGGACAGGTCGCTGACGAGCGCCCGGCTGCTGGTTCCGCCGATGTCCAGGCCGAGTACGAGCGCCGCTTCGTCGCCGTGCATCCGCCCTTTCTACCCGTCGCGGCCGCGCACCGTGGCCGGCGCGACCAAAACCGGCCGGGACCTTCTCGCCAACCCCTGGCATCCGGCGTGGCGAGCGGCTATACATCGAGGCGTTGCTTGATCAGTCGGGGAGCTGGAGCATGGACGACCTTGCCGGGTCACGTCGAATGTCCGATTTGGACGGTGCGGGCCGTCGCGGCGCGAGCGGGGCGGCTCGATGACCGTCGACACCCACCACCACCTGTGGGACCTCGACGTCCGGGACCAGCCGTGGATCGTCGGCGAGGCGATGGAGCCGCTGCGCCGCGACTTCCGGCCCGCCGACCTGCAGGCCGCGCTGAAGGGTTCCGGCGTGACCGCCACGGTGCTGGTGCAGACCGCCGCCGACCCGGACGAGACGCCGGAGATGCTGGTGCTGGCCGACACCGTGGACCGCATCGCGGCGGTGGTCGGCTGGGTCGACCTGACCGCGCGGGACGCCCGCGAGCGGATCGGCCGCCTGCAGGCGCACCCGTCCGGCGGCTGGCTGAAGGGCATCCGGCACCAGGTCGAGGACGAGCCGGACCCGGACTGGCTGGTCCGCCCGGAGGTGCTCAACGGGCTGGCCGCGGTCGAGGACGCCGGGCTGGTGTACGAGCTGCTGGTCCGGCCGCACCAGCTGCCGGCCGCGATCAAGGCCGTCGGGCAGTTCCCGCAGCTGACCTTCGTGCTCGACCACTGCGCGAAACCGCCCGTGGCCACCGGTGAGCTGGAGCCGTGGGCGAGTCGCATCCGGGCGCTGGCCGCCCACCCGAACGTGGTGTGCAAGTTGTCCGGTCTGGTCACCGAGGACGACTGGGCCCGGCAACCTGATCCGGTGAGGCTTGCTCCTTACGTGGACGTGGTGCTGGAGGCGTTCGGGCCGGGCCGGCTGATGTTCGGTTCGGACTGGCCGGTGTGCCTGCTCGCCGCCGACTACGGGCAGGTCGTGGACGTGGCCCGGCAGCTGACCGCCGGGCTCGACGATCGGCAGCGCGCGGCGGTGTTCGGGGCGACGGCGCGCGAGGTGTACGGCTTTTAGGGTCCTTGGACTCTGCCGTTCGGCTCGCCCCGAGGCTTGCGGCGTGCTCCGTTCGGCGTAGCCTGACGGTGCCCGTCTCACCCCGCCCCCTCGGTGAGGCGGGCTTTTACTTGCGCGGCAGGGGGATGTCGTCGCTCAGTGCGACCGGGCCGGAGGAGCGAACGGCCCGTTCGCCCCGGTAGACGGGGTGAACGGGCCGTTCGCTTCGAAAACCGTCGGTCACCGGGTGCGGGTGACCTTCTTCAGGCCGCGCGGGCTGTCCGGGTCGAAGCCCCGGGCCAGCGCCAGCCCGAGGGCCAGCTGCTGGACCGGCAGGACCTCCAGCACCGGCGCCAGCTCCTCGGCGCAGGCGGGCACCGGGATGCGGTGCGACGCTTGCACGTCCGAGGCCGCCGAGCCGATCGCGCAGATGTCCGCGCCGCGCTCGTGGACCACGTCGAGCACCTCGCGCATCGCGTCACCGCCGCGCCCGTTGCTGCACAGCGCGAGCACCGCGGTGTCAGTGTCGACCGCCGCGACCGGGCCGTGCAGCAGGTCGGCGCCGCTGTAGGCGCGGGCCGAGAGGTAGCTGGTCTCGGCGAGCTTCAGCGCCGCCTCGGAGGCGGTGGCCAGCGAGTAGCCGCGCCCCGTGGTGACCATCCGCTCCGCGAAGCGGTACCGGCGCACCGCGTCGTCCACCACCTTCTGGCCGGCGTCCAGGGCGGTCGCGGCCAGCTCGGGGATCGGCTCGGCGTCCGCGCCGGTCCCGCCGCGCACCGCGTCGACGAGCAGGTACAGGGCGAGCAGCGTCGCGCTGTAGGTCTTGGTCGCGGCCACCGCCTGCTCGCGGCCCGCCCGGATGTCCACCGACAGCTCGGCGGCGGAGTTCAGCGGCGAGTCGGCGGTGTTGGTGACCGCGACCGTCAGCGCGCCGCGCTTGCGGCCGGACTCGGTGACCTCCAGCAGGTCCGGGGACCCGCCGCTCTGGCTGACCGACACCAGCAGCACGTCGGTCAGGTCCGGCTGCGCGCCGTAGAGCGTCGTCGTCGACGGCGACGTCAGCCCGACGGGCATTTCGAGCAGGACTTCCAGCAGGTACTTCGCGTAGAGCGCGGCGTGGTCGCTGGAGCCGCGGGCGGCCAGCAGCGCGAAGCGCGGCCGGCGTTCCGCGATCTTCGCGGCCACCTCGGCGATCGCGTCCCGGCCGGCCAGCAGGTCGGCGAAGATCGCGGGCTGCTGGCCGATCTCGTCGGTCATGTGGCGACCGGGGGTGGCGGTCATCGGGCCCATCCCTTCAGATGTAGGTCTAGACCAATCTTACTCAGCCCTTGACGGCGCCCGCAGTGACGCCCGACACCATCTTCCGCTGAACCGCCAGGAAGAACACCAGGACGGGCAGCGTGAACAGGGTCGCGGAGGCCATCGTGGCGCCCCAGTCGGTGCCGAACGCGTTCTGGAAGCTCTGCAGGAACACCGGCAGCGTCTGGAGGTCCTGGGAACGCATGAAGATCAGCGCGTACAGGAACTCGTTCCACGCGGTGATGAACGCGAACACCGAGGTGGCCACCAGGCCCGGCCCCAGCAGCGGCAGCGTGACGCGGCGGAACGCCTCGGCCCGCCCGCAGCCGTCCACCATGGCGGCCTCCTCCAGGTCCATCGGGATCCCGTCGATGAAGCCGCGCAGCGACCAGATGGTGAACGGCAGCGTCGTGACCCAGTAGACCAGGATCAGCGACGGCAGCTTGTTCAGCAGCCCGAGATCCCGCATGAACAGGAACATCGGCACCATCAGCGCCTCGAACGGCACCATCTGCGCGACCAGCACCAGCATCAGGAAGCCCTTGCGGCCGCGGAACCGGAACCGGCTCATCGCCAGCGCCGCCAGGGTGCCCGCGACCAGCGAGCACGCCACCGCGGTGAGCGTGACCAGCAGGCTGTTGCCCAGGTAGCGCAGGAAGTCCGAGCCGAACAGCGCGGTCGCGTAGTTCTGCAGCGTGACCGCGCTCGGCACCAGGTCGTAGGACGTGGACAGCACTTCGCCGCGCGGCTTGAACGAGCTGGCGAACATCCAGTACGTCGGGAACACGAAGATCACCGCGATGGCCAGCGCCAGCGCGGACAGCCCGATCCGGCGGATCCTCACAGCTCCACCTCCTGGGATCGCAGCAACAGGCGCAGGTACTGGGCGCAGACCACGACGAGCACGAGGACCATCAGCACGCTGACCGCGGCGGCGGCGCCGAAGTGCTTGCCCGCGATGCCTTCGAGGTACTGCATGACCGGCAGCGTCGTGCTCCCGCCGCTCGGGCCGCCCTCGCGCATCGCCCACACCTGCGAGAACACCTTGAAGTCCCACAGCACCGACAGGAACGTCACGATCATCAGCACCGGCTTGAGCTGCGGCCAGGTGATCGCGGTGAACGTCTGCCAGCCGCTGGCGCCGTCGATCCCGGCCGATTCGTAGAGGTCCTTGGGCACCCCGAGCAGCGCGGCGTACAGCGTCATCGCCACGAACGGCACGGCCTGCCAGGTGATCAGGATGCCGACCACGGTCAGCGTGCTCGCACCGGTGGCGAACCAGGAGTGCCCGGCGAAGGAGCCGAAGCCGAGCAGCACCAGCGTCTTGTTCAGGATCCCGTACTGCTGGTCGAAGATCCACTGGAACACCGTGGTCGCGGCCAGCTGCGGCATGGCCCACGCGAGCAGCAGGCTGACCTGCAGCACCACTCGCGGAACCATCGGCACGTGCTTCATCAGCAGCGCCAGCAGCAGTGCCGTCAGCACGGTGGCCGCCACGATGGACGAGGTGAACACCACGGTCCGGAGCGTGACGGTCCAGAACTCGGGGTTGCCGAGGATCTGCGCGTAGTTGTCGAAGCCGATCCAGGTGAACTCGCCACGCGTGAGCTCGCCGAGGTCGAGCTTGCGGAAGCTGGTCACGACCACGTTCACCGCGGGCCAGCCGAGCAGTGCGATCAGCGCGAGCACCGCGGGAGCGAGCAGCAGGTACGGCATCGCTTCCCGGACTCGCGGGCGGCGCCGAGCGCCGGGCACCACGGGCGAACCCGCGGTGCCCGGCGCCGGGCGGGTGTGCGTAGCGGTCATGATCAGTTGTTCGCCGCCAGCAATCGGGTGATCTTGTCGTTCGCCTCCAAGGTGGCGTCGACGACCGACTTCTGGCCGGTCAGCACGGCCGTCATCATGTCCTTGAGCGGGTTCTGCCCGGACTCGATGGCCGCCCACTGCGGCACCGGCGGCGGCACCTTGCCGTCCTTCGATGCGATGGCCATCGCGGCGCTGACCGGGTTCTTCTCCAGCGCGCTGGTGTCCTGCGAGGCACCCGGCACGACACCGCTGTCGGCGAGCTTGGTCTGGTACTTCTGGCTGGTCAGCAGCTTCAGCCAGTCCTTGGCGGCGGCGGCGTCGGCGCTGCCGCCCGGGATCGCCAGGTTGGAGCCGCCGAGGAACACCGGCGCGGTCTTGCCCGGGAACTTCGACGGGATCGGGAAGGCGCCGGACAGCCCGGCGATCGCCGGGTTGGTCTTCGCGGCGGTCTGCACCTCCCACGGCAGCGCGATCATCATCGCGACCTTGCCCTTGGCGTACACCTCGGCCTGCTGCGGCTCGGCCTCGTCGGTGTCGGCCGGGGCGGACGTGGCCGACGTCTTGACCAGCTGCTGGTAGTACTCGACGCCCTCGCGGGTCTGCGCGGTGTCCAGCGCGCCCTTGTACTCCGAGCCCTGGCCGGTCGCGATGTCTCCGCCGGAGTCCCAGATGAACGACAGCAGCGCGTACCAGGACTGGCCCGGCAGGTAGAGCGACTGGAAGTCGGGGTCCGCGCCGTGGGTCTGCTCCAGCTTGGTGATCGTGGCGAGCAGCTCGTCGCGGTTGGTCGGCAGCTGGGCGATGCCCGCCTGCTGGAACAGTTCCTTGTTGTAGACGACGACGCGGTTGGCGGCGTAGAACGGCACGGCGTACTGCTTGCCCTCCCACGCGCCCGACTCGGCCAGCGCGGGTACCCACTGCGACTTGCCCATGCCGTCGGCGTCGGCGGTGAGGTCCAGCAGTGTGCCCTCGGAGGAGAACTGCGCGGTCTGGCTGTTCCCGAGCTCGATCACGTCCGGCGGATCGTTGCTGGTCAGAGCGGTGGTCAGGCGGTCCTGGATGCCGTTCCACTGCTGGATCTGGTAGTCCACCTTCATGCCCGGGTGGCTCTGCTCGAACTCCTTGTTGAGCTCTTCGATCAGTACGTCGGGCGCCGAGCCGTCCATCAGCCAGACGGTCAGCTTGTTGTCGCTCGCGCCGGTTCCGCCGCCGCAACCAGCGAGGGTCAACGACAGCGCGGCGGCCGCCGCGAGCGCCTTCCAGGTCTTCAACATTCGCCCCTTCCTCCGCGCCGGCGCGGAGCCGCGGGTGCTCGCCATCGGGGCCGGGCACCCGCATATCTTTGGTGTAGACCAATGCGATGAAGATTGTGGCGCGGGGCACGCGATGTCAAGACTTTTCGGCGCTACTGTTCAGGCACGCATAAGGCTGGCTTGATCTTCGGGCGCCGGCTCGCCGCGGCAGCACGTCGCCGCCGCCGGCGTTCGGGCGGCCGACTTTCGGGCATGCTGAGGTATCAGGACTCGGCAGGCCGGCGACTCGACGCCTCGGGGAGCGGAACAACGGCGGCAAGGTTGCGGTGGTAGGAGGAACGATGCTCGAAACGTCCGTGTCCGGTGGGGCGGACTCGCCCGGACGCGCACAACGCGAACCGAAGTACTGGGGGCTCAAGCAGCACCTGTTGGACATGCTCCGATCCCTGCCGCCCGGTGCGCCGATTCCTACCGAACGCTCGCTGGCCGCCGAGTTCGACGTCTCGCGCACCACCGTGCGCCAAGCGCTGGCCGAGCTGACCGTGGAGGGCCGGCTGCTGCGGGTGCAGGGCAAGGGCACCTTCGCGGCGAAGCCGAAGGTCGCCCAGCGGCTGCAGCTGAGCAGCTACACCGAGGACATGCGCGCCCAGGGCCGCCAGCCCACCTCCCGGCTGCTGGAGGTCGTCGAGGAACCGGCCGCGGAGGAGCTGGCCGAGCTGCTCGGGACCAAGCCGAGTTCGACCGTGCTGCGCCTGCGCCGGCTGCGGCTGGCCGACGGCGAGCCGATGGCCATCGAGACCACCCACCTGCCGCTGACCCGGTTCCGCGGGCTGACCACCCGGCTGGAGTCCGGCGGCTCGCTCTACCAGGTGCTCCGCGAGAGCTTCGAGGTCGAGCTGGGGCACGCGGAGGAGACCATCGAGACCGCGCTGGCCAGCCCGGAGGAGGCGGAACTCCTCGGCTCCGACGTCGGCCTCCCGATGCTGCTGCTGTCCCGGCACTCCTTCGACACCGAGGGACGCCCGGTCGAGTGGGTCCGCTCCATCTACCGGGGCGACCGCTACAAGTTCGTCGCCCGCCTCAACCCACCCAACTGAGCCTGTTTCCTGCGGAAGGGCATCCTGGATCGGGGTGCCCTTCGTCGTTGCCGGCCGCGTTACGCGAAGTGGGAGTCCTCACGGTTCGGCAACGATCTGGAGAAAACGCTCGTGCTCGCCCGTTGGACCGTTCAGGGAGAGTGCGTTCAAGAGCGTGGGAGCGATGGGCAGGCAGGAAGAGGTCAAGCGGCAAGAGGAGTCGGACGAGCAGGAGCCGGGCGAGGAGGCCAAGAAGTCCAAGAAGATCGACGTGGCACCGACCCAGGTCGCGGGCGCGGCGCTGGCCTCGGTGACGGCGGCCTTCCTGGGGTCCCGGCTCGGCGTGGCGGGCACCTTGATCGGTGCCGCGCTGACGAGCGTGGTGATCACCGTGGGCGGGGCGCTCTACCAGCGGTCGTTCGACAGCGCGAAGGAGAAGGCGGTGCACGCCGCCGCGAAGGCCTCGGTGCTGAAGCTCCGGCGGACCACCGTCGCGCGCTACGTGTCCAAAGAGGACGAGACCGTCGAGACGACGCGGCGGATCCGCCTGGCGCCCGGAATGCATTGGCCGGGCGGGGAAACCGTCGTAGACGAGGACCGCACGGCGAAGATCGACACCGACGCGGCGACCCGCATGCTGAACGTGGCCGAGGCGGGGGAGGCGACCGAGGTCGTCGCGCCCGCGAAGCCGGCCGCCGACCGGCGCAAGCGCAACGTCCGGTGGGCGATGGTGGCCGCGAGCTGCGCCGGGGTGTTCGCGCTGAGCATGCTGATCGTCACCGGATTCGAAGGAGTGACGGGAAAACCGCTCTCCGGCGGTGACGGCGGCACCACGCTCGGTCAGGTGCTGCAGCGCGACGAGCAGCGCGCGCCCAGCGTCCCGGCCGAGCCGACGAAGCCGCGGGAGACCCCGACCCAGCAGCCGCAGCCGACGACCGAGGTGACGCCGACGCAGCAGCCGACGGTGCAACCGACCGCGGAAACCCCGACGCCCACCCGGGAGCAGCCGACGCAGGCGCCGACCACGGCCGAACGGCCCAGCCAGGCGCCGGAGTCGGGCCGCCTGGAGGTGCCCCTCGAAACCGGCGAGCCGCGTCAGTCTTCTTCTGGGGGATAGGAAATCCAGGCCGAACGCCTCCTGCGCTAGCTCAATCGAGTTGCGCAGGAGGCGTTTTGGGCGAATGGGGCGAAAGGCGGATGTGGGACTGATGTTCTCCTCTGATACTGGATCGGCGACGGGGCGATGAGATCCAGCTCACGAAGAGGGAGACATCAGATGAAGCGCAGACTCGCGGCCCGGGTGGCCGGGACCGTGATGTTGGCGGCGGGAACGGTGGCCGCGTTGACCATGCCCGCCACCGCGACCGAAACCGCGCCGCCCGCGGCAGAAGCGGCGACCCTGCTAGACGCGATGCAGCGCGACTTCGGCCTGGACCGGGACCAGGCCCTCCAGCGCCTCGACCAGGAAGCCGCTGCGGCCCAGGCCGACGAGCGGCTGAGCAGCGCGCTGGGCAGCACCTACGGCGGGTCCTACTTCGACCCGGCGCTCGGCAAGCTCGTCGTCGGCGTCACCGACCAGGCCCGCTTCGACGAGGTGCGCGCGGCCGGCGCCGAGCCGAAGCTCGTCATCTACAGCATCGAGCAGCTCAACGGGGTCGTCGAAGGCCTCAACCTGCGCAGTTCGATCGCCCCGAAGGGCGTCTCCGGCTGGTACGTCGACGGCAAGGTGAACTCCGTCGTCGTCACCACCAGGCCGGGCACCGCCCCCGACGCGGCGCGGTTCGTGCACACCTCCGGGGTCATCACGGATGCGGTGCGCGTCACCGAATCGCTGGAGAACCCCCGCACCTACGCCGATGTCATCGGCGGCAACGCCTACTACATCGGCAGTGGCTCCCGCTGCTCCGTCGGATTCTCGGTGCAGGGCGGATTCGTGACCGCCGGGCACTGCGGCAGCGTCGGCGACTCCACTTCGCAGCCCACCGGCCGGTTCGAGGGCTCGTCGTTCCCGGGCAACGACTACGCCTGGGTCCGGGTCGGCTCCGCCGACACCCCGCGCCCGCTGGTGAACCGGTACGACGGCAGCACCGTCGGCGTCGCGGGCTCCACCGAGTCCGCCGTGGGCGCGTCCATCTGCCGCTCCGGCTCCACCACTGGCTGGCACTGCGGTTCGGTGCAGGCCAAGAACCAGACCGTGCAGTACCCGCAGGGCACGGTGACCGGCCTGACCCGCACCAACGTCTGCGCCGAGCCCGGCGACTCGGGCGGCTCCTGGCTGTCCGGTAGCCAGGCCCAGGGCGTGACCTCCGGCGGTTCGGGCAACTGCAGCTCCGGCGGCACGACCTACTTCCAGCCGGTGAACGAGATCCTGCAGGCCTACGGCTTGACCCTGCTCACCCAGTAAGCGCCACCAGACCGGCCCCCGGCACCCGGCCGGGGGCCGCGTCGCGTCCGGGGAGGGCGATTTCGCGCGAAATCGTCACCTGCCAGGCGTGGCGAACGGCGACTTCGCGCGAAATCGCCCAGCCGTCGAGCGTTACGGCAGGCGGTCGCGGAGCTCGCGGGCCGCGGCGCGCGGGTCCTCGGCCTCCGTGATCGCGCGGACCACGACGACCCGCTCCGCGCCGGCCTTGAGGGCCTGGTCCAGGTTGTCCGGGCCGATGCCGCCGATCGCGAACCACGGCCGGCCGTGGCCGCGGTGCTCCGCGGCGTGCTCCACCAGCTCCAGCCCGGCCGCCGAGCGGCCCGGCTTGGTCGGCGTCGTCCACACCGGGCCGGTGCAGAAGTAGTCCACGCCGGGCTCGATCGCGGCGGCGTCCGCCTGCACCACGTCGTGCGTCGACCGGCCGATCGCGACGTGCTCGCCGACGATGCGCCGGGCGATCTCCACCGGCAGGTCGTCCTGCCCGAGGTGCAGGATGTCGGCCTCGGCGGCCATCGCGACATCGGCGCGGTCGTTGACCGCGAGCAGCGCGCCGTGCCGCAGGCACGCCTCGGCCAGCACCTCCAGCGCCGCCAGCTCGTGGCGGGCCTCCAGCGGGGCGCCGTTCGGGTTCTTGTCCCGCAGCTGGATGATGTCGACCCCGCCGGCCAAGGCGGCGTCCGCGAACTCCGCGAGATCACCGCGCTCGGCGCGCGCGTCGGTGCACAGGTACAGCCGCGCCTCGTCGAGGCGAGCGCGGATGCCGAAGCCGTCCAATCCAGGCATGCCCCACAGGGTAGCTCCCCGCGACGCGGTCGCCGGATCGCGTGAACGCGGGCACCGACGCGTTCCCACTCGGCGCCCGAAGTTTGTGAAAGTTGCTCGACCTCACCCCTGACGTGGCGATCCTCGCCGGGTACGGTGGTTGGCGGTGAGCACGGGAGCCCGGGTGCCGGGCTGAGAGGGGGCGTTGGCCCCGACCGTCGAACCTGATCCGGGTCATGCCGGCGCAGGGAGCGTGGAGTGTCTGAAGAACGGAACAAACGCGTCGTCGTCGTAGGCGGCGGCGTGATCGGCATGTCCGTGGCGTGGCGCGCAGCCGCCGCCGGGCATCATGTGCAACTCGTCGACGCCGAACCGGCGTCCGGGGCTTCGAACGTGGCCGGCGGAATGCTGGCGCCGCTCGCCGAGGCGTGGCCCGGCGAGGAGGAACTGCTGGAGCTGGGCGCGGCGTCGCTGCGGCTGTGGCCGGAGTTCGCCGACGAACTCGCCCGGGCCTCGGGCCTGCCGTCGGGGCTGCGCCGCGAGGGAACCCTGGTCGTCGGCGTCGACAGCGCGGACCGCGCGGAGCTCGACAACCTGGTCGAGTACCTCGCGCGGCTCGGCCGCGCCGTCACCCGCCTGACCGGTCGGGAGGTGCGGCGGCTCGAACCATCGCTGGGCCCGGCGGTGCGCGGCGGGCTCGAAGTGCCGGGCGATCTCGCGGTCGACAACCGCCTCGCGCTGGCCGCGTTGCGCGCGGCCGCGACCGCGGCGGGCGTCGAGTTCGTCGCGGCGAACGCGAAGCGCGTCCGGCCCGGCGCGGTGGAGCTCGAAGGTTCCACTGTGGACTGCGATGTCGCGGTGATCTCGGCGGGCGTGCATTCGGGCGCGCTGCATCCCGCGCTGCGGGACCGGATCCGGCCGGTGAAGGGCGAAATCCTCCGCCTGCGCGCGCGGAGCACGGCGCTGCCGCCGCCGAGCCGGACGATCCGCGGCCCGGTGCGCGGTCGGCAGACCTACCTGGTGCCGCGCGACGACGGCGGCCTGGTGCTCGGCGCCACCCAGTACGAGGTGGGGTTCGACACCGAGGTCACCGTGGGCGGGGTGCGGGACCTGATCGCCGACGCCGAGCGGCTGATGCCGGGCATCGCCGAATACCGGCTGGTCGAGGCCGCGGCCGGGCTGCGCCCGAGCACCGACGACAACCTGCCGGTGCTCGGCTGGCTGGAACCCGGTGTCCTGGCGGCCACCGGGCACCACCGCGGCGGCTTCCTGCTCGCCCCGGTGACGGTCGAGGCGGTGCTCGCGCTGCTGCGCGACGAGGAACCCGCCGTCGAGATCAAGGCCGCCGATCCGAGCCGATGGGGAGGACACCAGTGCACGTCGTGATCAACGGGGAGACCCGGCAGGTCGCCGCCGACGCAACGCTCGCGGCGGTGCTGCGGGAGTTCGGGGTGCCCGAGCGGGGCGTGGCCGTGGCGCTGGACGGCGCCGTGGTGCCGCGCGCCCTGTGGCCGGGGACCGCGCTGCGCCCCGATGCCGCGATCGAGGTCCTCACCGCAGTGCAGGGCGGCTGACGCCCCGCTGGCACGAATCCCCTTGCAAGGCAACAGAAGCACGCCGGATCCCGCGCTACCCGGATTCGGTGGACCCGTTGTTAGGAGAGTCATGGACGACCCGTTGGTGATCGCCGGCCGCGAGTTCGGTTCGCGGCTGATCACCGGGACCGGAGGGGCGACGAACCTCGCGGTCCTGGAGCGCGCGCTGATCGCGTCCGGAACCGAGCTGACGACCGTGGCGATGCGCCGGGCCGACGCCGGCGGCGGCACCGGGGTGCTCGACCTGCTGCGCAAGCTCGGCATCGAAGCGCTGCCGAACACGGCGGGCTGCCGGACCGCGGCGGAGGCCGTGCTGACCGCGCAGCTGGCGCGGGAGGCGCTGGAGACGAACTGGGTCAAGCTGGAGGTCGTCGCCGACGAGGACACCCTGCTGCCCGACCCGGTGGAGCTGCTCGACGCCGCGGAACAGCTGGTCGACCAGGGCTTCGTGGTGCTGGCCTACACCAACGACGACCCGGTGCTGGCGCTGAAGCTGGAGGAGACCGGCTGCGCCGCGGTGATGCCGCTCGGCTCGCCGATCGGCACCGGCCTGGGCATCCGGAACCCGCACAACATCGAGATGATCGTCTCCCGCGCGTCGGTGCCGATCGTGCTGGACGCGGGCATCGGCACGGCCTCGGACGCGGCGCTGGCGATGGAGCTCGGCTGCTCGGCGGTGCTGCTGGCCACGGCGGTCACCCGGGCCCAGGACCCGGAGCGGATGGCGGCCGCGATGCGGGCGGCGGTCGAGGGAGGCCGCCTCGCGGCCCTGGCGGGCCGGATCCCCAAGCGCTTCTGGGCGCAGGCATCCAGCCCCGGCCGTCCCCTGGAGTGAGCCGATCGCCCCGACGAGTCCTCAGTGGACCGTCGGGGCCGGGCGGTCCCTGCCCAGCCGACGGCCGGCCAGCGTCCAGCACACGCCCCAGAGCAGGAAGAACGGCGACCACAGCAGCAGGTCCCAGAGCGCCAGGTCGCGGGCCAGTGCGGCGTGCTCGGGCGGCGGCACGTCGATCCCGGTGAGCACCAACGCGTCCGAGACGAAGCCGATGCCCAGCGGCCCGATCGACCGGACGATCATGAGGATCCCGAGCGTCCAGGCGATCGTCAGCAGCAGCCGGCGCGGGAGGGGCGCGCGCCAGGGCCGGGTGGTGGCGAGCGCGACGATGACGCCGACCACCGCGGCAGCGGCCAGCACCCAGTGGCTTGCCACGAACAACGGATCGCGGGCGAGCAACCGTTCGCGCAGGTCCGGCCGCAGCGGGTCCTTGTCGGCCAGCGCATTGGCCCCCAGCGCCTGCGCCAGCTTCATCGACCCGTAGGCCGCGGCGCAGGCCGCCGCCCCGTACGCGCCGGCACGCGTCCGGTCAGCCCACGACATGCTTCGTCGCCTTCGCGTAGGACTGGATCATCGCCACGAGCAGCCCGATCACGACGATCCCGAGGACCCCGTGGTGCCACTGCCAGCCCACCCCGATGCCGATGAAGCCGTCCACGACCATGATCGCCGCGCCGGCGCCGACGGCCAGCAGCATCCCGGCCAGCACCAGCAGCATCAACGACCTGGGCGCGCGACGCCCCAGCGGAGTCACCGTCGCGAGGGCCACGCACGCGCCCACGATCCCGGTCGCGCTGGCCAGCCACTGCGCACCGGCGGCATCCATGAAGTAGCCCTCTTGGACGGCCTCCGGCACGGTCGGCCCGCCCGGGAATCCGAGTCGGCCCTGCGACGCGAAAACGGCCTTCCCCGCGGCATAACCGAAGAGGAGCACCGCCACCGCTGAAGCAGGCCAGCGCCGCGGCACATCAGAATCAACCATGCGAGCGACGATAAGCACGTCCCGCTGCGAAGAACTCCCGCTGGGGCTGGAGATTCCTCCCCCGCAGGAGGGAGTCGCCGGCAGCGCGCCGGACTTCCGGCAACGCTGATGCCCGGCCCTGAGGAACGTTTCCGCGGCCTGTCCGGGAACTCGTTCTGTACGCCGCTTTCGCGCGAAACCGGCGTACGCCACGCGTGCAGATGGCGGTTTCGCGCGAAAGCGGCGTTCGCCATGCGTGCAGGTGGCGGTTTCGCGCGAAAGCGGCGTTCGCCATGCGTGCCGGTGACGGTTTCGCGCGAAAGCGCCGCACCATGCACCTGCCGAGCTTCGGTGCTCGCCGGAGTCAGCGGATGTGGAGGCGTTCGGGGCGGACGAAGCTGATCGTGTAGCTCTTCCACGGGTTGTCGTAACCGAAGGTCCGGTCGATCGCCTGGCGGGCGTGCAGGGCGTTCTCCACCAGCGAGCTCGCCAGCAGCTCCGTCGCCGGGGCGCTGCCCTCGGGCACGTCCGGGATCTTCGCGGTCGGCTTGCCGCCCAGCAGGTCGTCCACCGCGCGCAGCGCCGGCACCGCGATCGCCTGCTCGGACTCCGGCCGGAACGCGAGCGTCGCGACGTCCTGGCGCAACGCGTCGAGCGCGATCGCCGCCGCGCGCGTCGCCCGGTCGTCGTCGGTCTCCTCGCCGGTCCCGTCGAGCAGCGCGGGCATGCCCAGCAGGTCCTGGGTGCGCCGCAGCGCGAGCACGTTCGCGGCCTGCAATGCCGCGGGCAGATCAACGCCCTGCCCGGCCGCCCGCACGCTGCGCAGCAGCTCGGACACCGCCCACACCGTCGACCGCACCGCGCCGCGCACATCGGGCAGGATGCTGCTGGGCAGCACCAGGTAGCTGACGTAGCCGACGCTCAGCGCGATCGCCGCGCCGACCGCCGTGTTCGCCGCGAAGCTGATCCCCACGTTCACCAGCGGCCGGTCCAGCCGCATCGCCTGGTCGACGACGGTCACGACGATCAGGCAACCGAGCAGCGCCTGGTAGTCGGTGCGCAGCCGCGGCATGCTCAGCAGCATGCCGCCGATCACCAGCGGCACCAGCAAGAACGCCCCCGGCAGCAGGGTGATCAGCACGGCCAGCGCGGTCACGCCCAGCACCGCGCCGCCGGTGCGCTCCAGCGCGCCGGTCATGCTGTCGCGGGCCGCAGGCTGCAGCACCACGTAGAGCGCGAGCAGCAAGCTCGACGCCGAGGGGTCGCGCAGCAGCAGGACGATCACCATGCCGAAGGCGACGGCGAGGGTGCAGCGCAGCGCGTGCCGGAACAGCGACGAGCGGAACGAGAGGTGTGCGCGGATCGCGCCCAGCACGCGTTCGCGGCGCGCTCCGGGAGCCGGCGGCGGCAGCGGCGTCTCGACGCGCCGCACCACGGCACCGCGGATCCGGTCCAGCCCCTGGTTGAGGCCCTGCACCGCGTCCGGCAGGTCCTGCCGTCCGCCGCGCGCCACGACCGCCAGCGCCGGGTCGCGGCGGGCCGCCGCGGGCAGTCCGGTGCAGGCGCGGGAGCGCACCGCCCGGGCGAGCTCGGCGGCGACCTGGTCGGCCTCCGCGACGATCTGCTCCAGGCGCGCGGCTTCGGCCCGGTCGCTCTGCTGGGCCTGCACGAGCAGGGTCTCCCGAGCCGCGCGGAAGCGGGCCGCCCCGGCGAGCACCTGACCGAGCCAGGTGCTGGACCCGTCGGCTCGCCACGCGGCGGCGGCGGATTCGACGACGCCCGGCCCGGGTTCGAGCAGCGTGCGGGCGACCGCCACGCGGGTAGCCCTGGTCGGATCGCCGAGGCCGATGATCACCCGCAGCACCAGCGCGAACGCCGCGCCCGCGGCGCTCGCCGCCAGCAGCACCAGCACCGGCTGGTCGGAACCGATGCCGGTGGTGGTGGACACCAGCGTCGCCGCCGCGAAGGTCTGCCCGCCGATGCGGTAGTGCTCGCCCAGCGCGGGCAGCATGCCGGCGCCGAAGACCACCACCGCCACCGCGAGCCCGGCCAGCACCGGGATGCTGCTCAGCAGCGGGCCGACGGTCATCACGAGCACCAGCGCCGGGGTGAACCAGACGAACCGCTGCAGGTCAGAGCGCAGCGACTGGCCGCCGGTGGCGATCAGCGCGAGCACCGCGGTCAGGCCGGCGATCAGCGCCGGGGTCTGCAGGCCGAAGATCCAGCCGATGGCGGTGCCGGCCACCACGGCGACGAGCACCAGCACCGCGTACTGGCGCTGCCGGGGATCCGGCGCCCCGGCCTCGGTGGCCAGCAGTCCCCGCACTCGCGTCCACACCGATTTAGCCACGCTGTTGCAAACCCCTGTCGTCGTCGTGCGCGCAGCGCGCAGCGGACCGCGGGCCGCCGCTGGCCCACGATCTCGGGAATTACGCGCTTCTCAACCCCTGTGTCGATCGGGCACGCCATTCGGGTTACAGATCCGGGACGAAAATCACTCTATTAGGGGCCCGGTTGGGGGGTTCAGATGGACCGGGGGCTGATGCGCCAGAACGTCGACACCGGCCCGACCCCGGCGCCGAGCGGGTAGGCGTCCGACACGCTGCGCGTGACGAACCGCTTGCCGCTGCGCACCGCGTCCGGCATCGAAGCGCCCTTCGCCAGGGCGGCCGTGATCGCCGAGGCGAACACGTCGCCGGCGCCGTGGGTGTGCACCGTCGCGTAGCGGGGGCCGGGCAGCGGGATCGCCTCGTTGCCGTCGAAGAGCAGGTCGATGCACTCCGGGTCGTCGGCCAGGTGGCCGCTCTTGATCAGCACCCACTGCGGGCCGAAGTCGAAGACGGCCTTCGCGGCGTCTAGCAGGTCCGCGCGGGTGCGCGCGTCGATGCCGGTCAGCAGCCGCACCTCGTCGAGGTTCGGCGTGACCAGCGTCGCGCGCGGGAAGGCCTTGTGGCGCAGGGCGTCCAGCGCGTCCGGGCGCAGCAGCGGCTCGCCGCTGCGGGAGGCGGCGACCGGGTCCACGACGAACGGGGTGCGACCGTCGCGGCCGATGCCGTGCTCGTCGCAGACGTCCAGCACGGCCTCGATGGTGGCGGCCGAGGCGAGCACCCCGGTCTTGGCCGCGTCCACGCCGATGTCCGAGGCGACCGCGTCGACCTGCGCGGCGACGGTCTCCGGCGGGATCTCGACCAGCCCGGTGACGCCGACGGTGTTCTGCACCGTCACGGCGGTGACCGCGGTCATGCCGTGCACGCCGCAGGCGAAGAAGGTGCGCAGGTCCGCGTGCATCCCGGCGCTGCCGCCGGAGTCCGACCCGGCGATGGTCAGCGCGGTCGGGGGAGCGGTGTTGTTCGCGGGCCGACGTTCGTGCCCGGCCGAGATCTCGTGCATCCACTTCATGTTACGGCCCCGCTCCGCCCGATCTTCCAAGGCGCGGACCGGCCTGGAACGCGATTTCAATGGAAATTGGACCTTCGATTTCAATGGAAATTGCGGTCCTCCGGCGTGTCGGGCCACGACACGCCGGAGGATGTGGACAACCTGCCCGGGGTCAGTCGGCCAGCGGGAGGTAGACCTTGCCGCCGGCCCCGGCGAACTCGTCGGACTTCTCCCGCATCCCGGCCTCGATCGCCTCGACGCTGGTCAGGCCGCGTTCCGCGGCGAACTTCCGGACGTCCTGGGTGATCTTCATCGAGCAGAACTTCGGCCCGCACATGGAGCAGAAGTGCGCCGTCTTGGCCGGTTCGGCGGGCAGCGTCTCGTCGTGGAAGGCGCGCGCGGTGTCCGGGTCCAGCGACAGGTTGAACTGGTCGGTCCAGCGGAACTCGAACCGCGCCTTGGACAGCGCGTCGTCCCGTTCCTGCGCCCGCGGGTGCCCCTTGGCCAGGTCGGCGGCGTGCGCGGCGATCTTGTAGGTGATCACGCCGGTCTTGACGTCGTCCCGGTTCGGCAGCCCCAGGTGCTCCTTGGGCGTGACGTAGCAGAGCATCGCGGTGCCCGCCTGCGCGATCATCGCCGCGCCGATGCCGGACGTGATGTGGTCGTAGGCGGGGGCGATGTCGGTGGTCAGCGGCCCGAGCGTGTAGAACGGCGCCTCGCCGCAGAGCTCCTCCTCCAGGCGCACGTTCTCGGCGATCTTGTGCATCGGGACGTGGCCCGGGCCCTCGATCATCACCTGCACGTCGTGCTCGCGGGCGATGTGCGTGAGCTCGCCGAGGGTCTCCAGCTCGGCGAACTGCGCGCGGTCGTTGGCGTCCGCGATGGAGCCCGGCCGCAGGCCGTCGCCGAGGGAGAACGTGACGTCGTAGTCGCGCAGGATCTCGCAGAGCTCGCTGAAGTGCGTGTAGAGGAAGCTCTCGCGGTGGTGCGCCAGGCACCACGCGGCCATGATCGAGCCGCCGCGGGACACGATGCCGGTGACCCGGTTCGCGGTCAGCGGCACGTAGCGCAGCAGCACGCCGGCGTGCACGGTCATGTAGTCCACGCCCTGCTCGCACTGCTCGATGACGGTGTCGCGGTAGATCTCCCAGGTCAGCGCGGCCGGATCGCCGTTGACCTTCTCCAGCGCCTGGTAGATCGGCACGGTGCCGATCGGCACCGGCGAGTTGCGCAGGATCCGCTCGCGGGTCTCGTGGATCCGCTTGCCGGTGGACAGGTCCATGACGGTGTCGCCGCCCCAGCGGGTCGCCCACACCATCTTCTCCACCTCCTCCTCGACCGAGGAGGTCACCGCGGAGTTGCCGATGTTGGCGTTGACCTTCACCAGGAACTTCTTGCCGATGATCATCGGCTCGCTCTCCGGGTGGCAGCGGTTGGCCGGGATCACGGCCCGGCCCGCGGCCACCTCGTCGCGGACCAGCTCGGGCGACACGCCCTCGCGGACGGCGATGTACTCCATCTCCCGCGTGATCACGCCGGCCCTGGCCCAGCCGAGCTGGGTCCGGTGCTCCCGCCCGTCGGTCCACCCCGCCCGCATCCGATGTAGTCCACTGTGGACGTCGACGGTGGCGTTCTCGTCGGTGTACGGCCCGGAGGTGTCGTACACGTCGAGGTGCTCGCCGTTGGTCAACTCGATGCGGCGGAATGGCACTTGCAGGCCGGATTCGGTGTTCCGGAACACCTTTCGCGAGCCGCTGATCGGCCCGGTGGTGATCTGGGTTCCGCTTTCGGACGCGTTCGGACGCACGTCGGCCACTGCCATCCACTCCCTACGCCGGCATTACCCGGTCAGGTTCATGCGGTCGGCGGCCCCGGAGTTCTCCAGCCGCCCTCTCAGCCCGCTCTTGGTGCGAGCTCCCGCGGTGTTGATTTGTCGCTGCCCGAGGCTAGCCGGGAGACCGCGGGCTGCCAACCCCGGTTCACCCCGATGACGGCAGGCCGGTTTGCCATTAGGCTCATGACCAGGGCGATCACAACGTTGTCAGAGGTGGTGAGTACGGTGCGTGATGAAATCGATACAGGGGGTGACCGCGCTGTGACTGCCGCTCCGGTGCTCCCGCGTTCGACGTGGGACGAACTGGTTCAGGTCTGGCAGAACCTGGATCTGCCCAACAAGGGCTGGCGCGCGGAGATCATCGAGGAGAGCATCGTCATGACCCCGCCGCCGGGATATGGCCGCAATGTGATCGCTGACCGAATGCATCGCGCTCTCGTTCGCGTGATTCCGCAGAACTGGGGAATCTTTCAAACTGCTGCTGTCGAGATCCCGTTGCGGAGCAATCTCTTCATCCCTGACTTGGTCGTCATTCCGATGGATGCGTTGCCATCGGGCGACGATCCCGCTCCGGTGCCCGCAGGGCGGGCGCTGCTCGCCGTCGAGATCACGTCGAAGTCAAATGCGGACAGGGACCGGAACGAGAAACTGTGGGGATATGCGCACGGTGGTGTTTCGCTGTTCCTGCTGATCGATCGTTTCGCGAAGGACGAACCTTCGGTGACGCTGTACTCCGGGCCATCCGATGGCCGATACCGATTTCAGCACAGAGTGCCATTCGGTGAACCGATCGCCTTGCCCGAGCCCTTCGACTTCACCTTGGAGACCAAGGAATTCTGATCAGTCCTCGTCTTCGGCGAAGGGGTCGCCGGATTCCGCCGGGTCCCAGGTCAGGCCCGGGATTCCCCAGCCGTTGCGGCGGACCATCTTCTTCGCCGCCCGGGCGTGGCGGCCCATCAGGCGGTCCAGGTAGAGGTGGCCGTCCAGGTGGTCGGTCTCGTGCTGCAGGCAGCGGGCGAAGAAACCGGTCCCCTCGACCTCGATCGGCTTTCCGTCCACATCGGACCCGGTGACCTTCGCCCGGCTCGCCCGGCCGGTCGGGTACGACTCGCCGGGCACCGACAGGCAGCCCTCCCAGTCGTCGTCCGGGTCCGGCATGGTCTGCGGGATCTCGGAGGTGGTCAGCTCGGGGTTGACCACCACGCCGCGGTGCTGGACGCCCTCGTCGTCGGGGCAGTCGTAGACGAAAACCCGCAGGTCGACGCCGATCTGGTTGGCCGCGAGCCCGACCCCGTTGGCGGCGGCCATCGTCTCGAACATGTCCTCGACGAGGGTGCGCAGCTCGTCGTCGAAGTGCTCCACCGGGCGGGTGGGGTTGTGCAGCACCGGGTCGCCGACGACGCAGATCGGGTGAACAGCCATGAGCGGGACTTTAGCGGTTTGGGCAGTCGGGGTGTTCCGGAGCCGGTGCTCACCGGTGTGATCCGCTCCCGCCGGGATTCCGGGCATGGTGTAATTGGGGTGGAATCACAGCTGTGTGATTCCAGCGAACGCGGGAAGTCCCGAATCGCGAGGCGAGGAGCCAGATGGACGCCGCCCAAATGCTGACCGCGCAGGAGATCGCTCGTCAGTGCGAGCAGCTGGCGCGCCTGCAACAGCGGAAGCCGAATTCCGATCCGGCACCCGGTCGGCGGTTGCGCCTCGCCGAGCCGATCACCCAGCCGATCGAGCGGATCGTCGAACCGCCGCCGGTGCCGCCCCAGCCCTTACCGCCGGACGGCGAGCTCACCGTCCGGGAGCGGGGCATCCTGGCCTTCGAGTCGCAGTGGTGGAAGCGGGAAGGCGTGAAGAAGGAGCTCGCGGTCCGCGAGCTGTTCGACATGTCGCCCTCGCGGTACTACCAACTGCTGAACGCGTTGCTGGACAGTCCGGTCGCCGAACGGGCAGACCCTATGCTGATCAAGCGGCTGCGCAAGGCACGGGCGGGACGGCAGCGCGCACGGGCCGCCCAACGACTGGGAATCGAGTTGCACTGATGGCTTCAGGGGAACCCACCGGACCGGCCAAGGCCAAGATCATCGGCTTCGGCCTGATCGGCGTCGGTGCGATCGCGGGCGTCATCGGCATCGCCACGCTGGTTTCCGGCGGCAGCACGTCGAACACGGCCCAACCGCTGCCCCCGGAACCGGGCAACAACCCGCCGATCACCTCGCTGGCGCAGAACCCGCCAGCTGAGCCCTCCGCGGTGCCGCCCGCCGGCACGACGCCGGTCGCACCGCCGGTGGCGCCGCCACCGGCCACACAGGACACTCCGCCTCCTGCGCCGCCGCAGGGCAACCAGAACCAGGACGTGCCGGTCGGTTCCGGCAACGCGACGGGCAAGATCCTGGTGCGCGTCTACAACAACAGCACCATCGGCGGGTTGGCGCACCGCGCCGCGGAGGACTTCCGGGGCGCCGGTTACGAGGTTCCGGAGGTCGGCAACTACTCGGCGGGGCGCATCCCCACCACGACGATCTACTTCCGGCCGGGCACGGTCGAGGAGCAGCAGGCGAAGGACATGGCGGCCCACTTCGGGGCGCGCGCCGAGGCCCGCTTCGACGGCATCCAGGACGCGACGCCGGGCCTGATCGCCATCATCACCAACGACTACAAGGGCGCAGTAGCCGCCAAGTGACCCGGGGACGGCGCGATTTCGCGAGGAATCGCGCCGCCCTGGGTGACGAGAAGTCGCGCGGTCAGGAGCGGTTGGTGGCGTAGGCCTCCAGGGACGCGAGCTGGGCCGGGTCGAGGGAGGGCCGGACCGCCTTCCGGGCCGTCGCGAGGTGCGTGGCCGAAACCTCCGCCGCGGAAAGGGATTCGCGCATCGCCGTCAGGGCCGCCTCGCGGATCAGGGCCGCGCAGTCGGCGGCGGAGTAGCCGTCCAGCTCGGCGGCCAGGGCGGCAAGGTCCACATCGGACGCCAAGGGGGTGTTCTTCGCCGCCGCGCGCAGGATCGCCTCGCGGGCCTCCGCATCCGGCGGCGGGACGTAGACGAGGCGCTCCAGGCGTCCGGGGCGGAGCAGGGCCGGATCGACCAGCTCGGGGCGGTTCGTCGCGCCGAGGACGACCACGTCGCGCATCGGCTCCACGCCGTCGAGTTCGGTCAGCAGCGCCGCGACCACCCGGTCCGCCACGCCGGAGTCCGAGGACTGGCCGCGGCGCGGCGCCAGCGCATCCACCTCGTCGAGGAACACCAGCGTCGGGGCCGCGTTGGCGGCCCGCAGGAACAGCTCGCGGACCGCCCGCTCGGATTCGCCGACCCACTTGTCCATCAGCTCGGCGCCCTTGACCACGAGGACGTTCAGCCGCCCGCTGCCGGCCAGGGCGCGCACCAGGAACGTCTTGCCGCAGCCCGGCGGCCCGTACAGCAGCACGCCGCGCGGCGGCTCGACGCCGAGCCGGGTGAACGAATCCGGGTATTGCAGCGGCCAGAGCACCGTTTCGGTGAGGGCCTGCTTCACCTCGGTCATGTCGCCGACGTCGTCCAGCGTCAGCCCGCCGGTCTGCAGGTTGTCCGATGTGGACATCGAGATGGGGCGGACCGAGGACAGCGCGTCGAGGAGGTCCTGCTGCCGGATGCGGGGATCGGCGGTGTCGTCCTGGTGCCGCAACGCCGCGCCGACCGCCGCTTCCCGGCACAGCGCCACCAGGTCGGCTACGACGAACCCGGGGGCGCGCTCGGCGACCTCGGAGAGCTGCACGTCCTCGGCCAGCGGCGCGTTGCGCAGCAGCACGCGCAGCAGATCCGCACGGGTGGCATCGTCGGGCAGGCCGAGGGTGAGCTCCCGGTCCACCAGGCCCGGCTCCCGCAGCCTGGGGTCGATCGCCTGCGGCTGCGAGCTGGTGACGACCACGGCGAGCCGGTCGGTGCCGATCGCGCCGCGGATCGCGTCGAGCGCCACGGTCGCCAGCGGCGGCGGTTCGGTGCCTGGCAGGAGGCTCTCGACGTCGGTCAGCAGCAGTACGCAGTTGCCAGTTGTGCTGGTGGCGCGGTTGATCGCGTCCTGGAGGCGTTGGGCGGCGGTGCGCGGTTCGAGCGCCGCGACGCTGGGCGCCGCGACCTCGACGAGCTCCGCGCCGATCGCGCTCGTCACGGCGCGGGCGAGGGTGGCCTTGCCGACGCCGGCCGGGCCGCTGAGCAGCACGCCGAGGTGCGGTTCGGCGCCGAGGCGGCGCAGCAGCTCGGGCTGCTCGAACGCCAGCCGCAGCCATTCGGTGAGCCGCTTCGCGGTGTCGCGGGAACCGACCAGGTCGGCGACCGGGACCGCGTGCTCGGCCGGTTCGACCGGCGCCGGCTGGGGCGCGGCGGGGGAGTCCGTCGGTGCGGTGCCGTCCCGCCATTCGACCACTGTGGACGGTTGCACGGCCACCGCGCCGGGCGGTTCGGTGGCGGCGATGGTGATCAGCTCGTTGGTCCAGGTCATGCCGATGGCGGTGGAGAGCTTCCGGCGCACCTCGCCGGCGTTCGCGGTGGTCGCCGGCGCGACGTCCTGGGGCAGCAGCGACACGGTGTCGCCGGTCCCGAAGACCTTGCCGGTCAACGCCATCCGCACGGTCTCGGGAGCGACGGTGGCGCGGGCGAGCTGCGAGCCCGCGATGTTCACCCGCTTCGCGGCGGCGACCTGCACGGGCGCGACGCCCACCTCGGCGCCTTCGGTGAGGCCGAGGTTCATCAACGCCACGTCGTCGAGCAGCAGCACCCCGGTCGGGCTGCCGGGCGCGGCCGCGGCGGCCAGCGCCACGGTGACCCGAGCACCGGTCAGCTGCACGGCGTTCCACGGCCGCAACCCCAGGGCGTCGAACACCTCGGGATGCAGGCGAACGACGCCGCGCCGGGTGTCCTTGGCGGACGGGGAGAGTCGAGCGGTCAGCGTTATCGACGGCACGCCGCGAGCTTAACCGCGAAGAACCGGCACCGAGGCCACCCAACGCCCGGAGGACCCGGCACAACGCCCGGAGGAACGCCCGGCGCAGGGCCCGGAGGAACGCTCGGCGCAGGGCCCGGAGGAACGCTCTGCGGAACATGGATCCGCAGTTTCAATTGAAACTGCGGATCCACCGGTGTGTCGTGCCCCGGACACGCCGAAGGATGTGGACAACCCGGGGTGTCTGTGGACAACTTCCGCAATTTCAATGGAAATCAGACCTTCGATTTCCATTGAAATTGCGGAACACCGCCGGGAGGAACCCCGCGCGCCGGGCTCTGGCCACACCCTGGCCGGGCCGCGCCCAGAGCCAGGCCTCCGCGTCCGGAGCCGGATCTCCACTCCCGGAGCGGGCCTCCGGGAGTGGAGGGTCTTCGGGGGTGGGTCGGGTCTTCGGGGGTGGGTCGGGTCTTCGGGGGTGGGTCGGGTCTCGGGGGTGGGTCGGGTCTCGGGGGTGGGTCGGGTCTCGGGGGTGGGTCGGGTCTCGGGGGTGGGTCGGGTCTCGGGGGTGGGTTGTTAGCGGCGGGGGCCGTCGTTGCGGCTGCGCCGCAACTCCAGGCGTCGCCAGCTGCGGCGGGGTCCGTCCGGGTGGCTGTGGCGGCGCGGTAGGCGGACGCGCCTGGCGGCGCCCGCCACGCTGCGGCGCAGCGGTGGGCGCAGGCCGAGCCGGCGTTGGGTGCGCCGGCGGATCGCGCGCCGCTCTCGCGGCGGTGCGCTCCACGCCTCCGGGTGCTTGGCCAGCCAGTTGTGCCGGTAGACCGCGTACGGGATGTGCAGGAGGTAGATCACCATGGCGATCGCCAGCGAGATCAGCGGGAACATGATTATTCCCGCCGCCAGCAGCGCCACCAGCACCAGCAGCGGTGCCGCCGCCCTCGGCGGCACCTTCACGGTCTTCAGCGACAGCGTCGGCACCCGGCTGACCATCAGCGCCGCGACCAGCACCATCCAGACCATCACCACGTTCTGGTTCGCCCACCAGCCCAGGTAGCCGAAGTGCGCCGTCAGGACGATCGGGAGCAGCCCGAGCAGCCCGGCCGCCGGGGCGGGCACCCCGACGAAGAACTCCTTGGCGTACGGCGGCTGCTCGGCGTCGTCGAGCAGCGTGTTGAACCGCGCCAGCCGGAGCACCATGCACACCGCGAAGATCAGCGACACCACCCAGCCGACGCGGTTGTCCTGCAGCTGCCAGGCGTACAGCGTCAGCGCCGGGGCGACGCCGAAGGACATCGCGTCCGACAGCGAGTCCAGTTCGGCGCCCATCTTGGAGGTGGCGTCGAGCAGCCGCGCGATCCGCCCGTCCAGGCCGTCGAGCACCGCCGCGACGGCGACGGCCGCGATCGCGCCGGTGAGCTGGCCGTTGAGCGCGAACTGGACCGCCGACAGCCCGGCGCACATCGCCAGCACGGTGATCGCGTTGGGCAGCAGCCGGATGCCGGGGGCGCTGTGCATGCTCATGAGGAATGCGTCCCCCGAGGCAGCTCGGCGAGGGCGGTCTCCCCGCCGATGGTGCGCTGGCCGGGCTCGACCAGGATCCGGCTGCCGGTGGGCACGTAGAGGTCCACCCGGGAGCCGAACCGGATCAGGCCGTAGGTGCTGCCGGCCCGCAGCACGTCGCCCTCGGAGACGGAGCAGACGATGCGGCGGGCCACGAGGCCGGCGATCTGCACCACGGCGACCTGGGTGCCGTCGTCGGTGCGGATGACCATCGAGTTGCGCTCGTTGTCCTCGCTGGCCTTGTCCAGGTCGGCGGAGAGGAACTTGCCCGGCCGGTAGGCGATGGTCTCGACCTTGCCGCTCAGCGGGATCCGCTGGACGTGCACGTCGAAGATCGTCAGGAAGGCGCTGATGCGGGTCATCGGCTCGTCGCCGAGGCCGAGCTCGGCCGGCGGCACCGCGGGCTCGATGTGCGAGATCGTGCCGTCGGCGGGCGCGACGGCGAGCCCCTCGCGGCTGGGCGTGGTGCGGGCGGGCTCGCGGAAGAACCACGCGCACCAGGCGGTGACGATGCCGCCGAGCACGCCCGCCGGGCGCCAGCGGCGGCGCAGCAGAAGGGTCGCGATGGCGGCGCCGAGCACGAACGGGCGGCCTGCCGGGTGCATCGGCGGGATGGTGTCGCGGGCCAGCGCGGCGAGGTGCGCCAGCAGGTTCTTCTTCGGTTCTTCGGCGGTGCTCATCGAGGTGCTATGCCCCTGCGTCGGCGGTCATGGTGCGGCGGTTCGGCCGGGTTCCCGGCGCGAACGCCGAGCGCCGACCGGTGCCGTCGTCGGTACAGCATCGCGGACGCCTCACGTCAACCGACGCCAGGGGGCGTAGTTGATCAAGAACTACCCTGCTGACCTGCGTCTATCAGATTCCGGGATGCTACCGCCAACGCGCCGCCCAGGTAACCCGGTCGGGTGAGGGAAAGCGAGGAGGCCGTCCGACGTCTCCCCGTAGACGTCGGACGGCCTCCCCGGTGTGGTCCGTGCACCCCCCGACGGCGCACGGTCCTCGGTGTGTCCGCTCCCCACCGGCAAGCGGTAGTGGGTTTGTGCGGACGTCTAAGAGATGTATATGGGCGACGGTTCGTTACGCGGTTTCCAGTGTAATTGAGTTCACAAAATGTCCGTAGCCGCTTTTGGAGGACCTCACGGCGCCGTTACATGACGAAGAGTCATCAGAACCCCGCTCGCTCTCACTCATTCGTGTCGACGGGTTCGTCGAGGTTCATCCGCGCTCCCATCAGCTCGCCGAGACCCCGGTACGGGTCGCCGTGCTCCACGCCGTCGGCCGTGCTGCGCAGCACCAGCTCGGACACGCCGTCCTCGCCGTCGCGCACGCCGATGTCGTCCAGCTCGGACACCGCGTACTCGTCCAGGTACAGCTCCAGCGACAGCGACCAGCCCGCGCGGTCCTGGTCCAGCTGCGCGCGGGCCACGTCCCGGCTGTCCACCCACTGCGCGCCGGGCCGCTCCCGGAGCTCGCCGATCGGCGTGGCGGCCAGCTCGGCGAGCTGCTCCTGCTCCGCCTTTCGGAACCGGGCGAGCGTGCCGGCCAGCAGGCGCTTCGTGGTGCTGGCGGAGCTGGGCAGCAGCACCAGGCCGCGATCGGTGACCAGCAGGTCGTAGTTGCCGCCGGGGCACTGCACCGGGCTGACGATCCCGGCCAGCGCGGGCTCGGGCTCGGCGGCGGGGCGGCGCGCGTGGGTCATCGGCACCCCGAGGTCGACCAGCGCCCGGTGCAGGCCCGGGATCAGCCGAGGATCGGCCACCGCCGGGCGGACCAGCCGGTCCGGGTCCAGCGGCTGCCCGTTGGCCAGCCGCACCGTCGACGGGCCGCCCCAGTCCAGCTCGTGGTGCGCCCGCCGGGCGCAGATCAGCGCGTCCACCACGGCGCAGCCGAGCAGTTCGGTCAGCGTGTCGACGGCGGCCTCGTCGATGCGTTCCGGGCACAGGCCGGGGTTGAGCACCGGGTTGACCAGGTCGTGGCCCTGGCCGCGGTGGATGGCGGGCAGGATGCCCGCGATCGTCGGCTCCACCGGCAGCCCGCTCTGCGCCGCCGCGGAACTCAGCAGCGCGGCCCGCTCGGCGACGTGCGCGGCGCCAGCCAGCCGGGCGAGCTCCGGCCAGCCCAGCCGGCGCTTGAGGCCGTCGACCATCAGGCGGTCTTCGAGGTCAGGCACGCTCTTGCGCGGGTTGCGCAGCAACGCGAACGCGGGCCGGTCGTCGATGTCGCGGCCGGTGACCTTGATCCGCTTCATCGCTTCGATGCGCCGGCGCTTGGGCAGGTGCGTGCGGCTGCCGTCCTCGCCCTCGGCGATGGCCTTCTTGACCCGCTCGGCGAGCTCCGGTTTGCGGGTCGGGTGCTCCATGAAGTTGCGGAAGCCCAGCAGCACGTCCGGCGTGTGGCCGACGGCCTTGGCCATGCTGAGGTACTCGTCGGCGTACTCCGGCCAGCCGAGCTCGATGGCGATCCGCTTCCGCAGCGCGGTGGCCGCCGCTCGGGTGCCCGCCTCCCGGACCGCGATGGCGTCGGCGGCGAGCTCCAGGTCGTGGCCGGTGGTGGCCGCGATCGCGGTGAACAGCCGGGCGTAGCCGGTGAACAGCCACTTGACCGGGCCGCCGGTGAGCCCGTCGACGGTGCGCTCGACGCTCGCCGACGCCCGGTAGGCGGTGACCGTCAGCTTGTTGCGCCCGGTCAGCCTGCCGAGTTCGTGCGCCACCACGGCCCGCAGCTCGCTGACGTTGAGCGCGGCCAGCAGCGGTAACCCGAGCTCCAGGTAGCGGGTCCGGATGCGCAGGCCCAGCAGCGCGGTGTCCTCGCGGATGTTCGCGGTCGGGTCGGAGGTGACGCGGATTTCGTCGGGCAGCGGTGCGGCCGCGTCGGCGGAGATCGACTCCACCATCCGCCAGACCTGCGGTTGCTCCGCTCGGTCCAGCCGCACGCCGCGCGGCCGCACCCGGCTGCGCAGCACGGCGCGCAGCCCGATCGCGAAGAGCGCGCCGACGGCGACCGCCGCGAGCGCGGCCTTCACCCCGCTGGACTGGTCGTATCGGAAGGTGAACGCCGAGATCGCGAGCAGCCCGAGGACCAGCGCGATCGGCGCGAGGAAGAAGCCGATGTGCAACGCCAGCGCCAGGGCGGCGCGCCAGGGGCCACGCACGGTGCAGAACTCCGGAGGGGTGGTCGGTGATGGTGGTGCAGTCTTGGGGACGCCGGTGCCATCCGTCAACCAGATGATCTTCCGAGCGCCCCGGGGCGGTGCTAGTCGAGCAGCATGACGTCCACTGTGGACCCGGCGGCGAGTTCGGTCACGTCCTCGGGGATCTCCAGCAGGCAATTCGCCTTGGCCAGGCCCGCCAGCAGGTGCGAGCCGGGCGCGCCCTGCAGCGTCACACCGCCGGTGGCCGGGTCGAACCGGCCCCGGCGGTACTGGCGCTTGCCCGCGGGCGCGGACAGCGGCTCGACCAGCGTCGCCTGCCGCACCGGGCGGTGAGTGGCCAGGTGCCCGGCCGCGGCGCGCAGCGCGGGCCGCACGAACACCTCGAACGACACCATCGCGCTGACCGGGTTGCCCGGCAGCGTCACCACGGCGACGCCGTCCCGGTACCGGCCGCAGCCCTGCGGCATCCCGGGCTGCATCGCGACCTTGGTGAACTCGACGCCGGTGCCGGTGAGCGCGTCCTTGACGACCTCGTAGGCCCCGGCGCTGACGCCGCCGGAGGTGATCAGCAGGTCCGTGTCGGCCAGGTGCGGGGCGAGCGCGGCGTGGAAGGCCTCGACGTCGTCCGGCACGAACCGCAGCAGCGTCGCCTCGCCGCCGGCTTCGCGCACCGCGGCGGCCAGCATCAGGCCGTTGGACTCGTAGATCTGCCCGGGCTGCAGTGCGGTGCCGGGCGCGACCAGCTCCGACCCGGTGGACAGGACCAGCACCCGGACCGGCCGGTGCACGGGCAGTTCCGCGGCCCCGATGGCGGCCGCGACGCCCAGCTGCGACGGCGCCAGCGCGGTGCCCGTCGTCAGCACGGTGGCGCCCGCCGTGACGTCCTCGCCCGCGCGCCGCACGTGCGCACCCGGCTGCACGGCGGCGAACATCCGCACCTGCTCGGTGCCGCCGTCGGTGCGTTCCACCGGGATCACTGAGTCCGCGCCCGGCGGCATCTGGGCGCCGGTCATGATGCGGTGCGCGGTGCCCGGCTGCAGCGGCGGCACGTCCACCCGGCCGGCCGGGATGTCTTCGTGGACCGGCAGCAGCACCGGCTGCTCCGGCGTCGCGCCGGCCAGGTCGACGGAGCGGACGGCGTAGCCGTCCATCGCGGAGTTGTCGAACGGCGGCAGTGAGATCGGCGCGGTCAGGTCCGCGGCGAGGGCCAGCCCGAGGCAGTCCGCCAGCGGCTTGACCAGCACCGGCGTCGGGGCGAGCAGGGCGGCGATCTTCGACTGGTGATCTGCGACCGCGGTCAGAGCGGGTGTTCCGGTTCCGTGCGACACGCCCAGATCATCGGTCATCGACACCCCCGTTGTCCCCACCGGCGTGCGAATAGTCGCACCGATCAACGTGGCAGACTCGTCCCCGGGCTCGTCTAGGAGGTAGCCGTGCAGGTTCGCACCCGTCACACGCCGTCGTTCGGGGTGGCCCGGCTGATGCTCGCCCCGGGCGAGCCGGTGCAGGTCGAGTCCGGTGCGATGCTCGCCACCAGCTTCGGCGTGACCGTCGAGGCGCGCGCCCAGGGCGGCTTCCTGAAGTCGCTGGCCCGCGCCGCGCTCGGCGGCGAGTCCTTCTTCGTGTCCACCTACACGGCTCCGCAGCAGGGCGGCTGGGTGGACGTGGCGCCGAACCTGCCGGGCGACCTGAACGTGCTGGAGCTCGACGGCCGGGTCGGCTGGTGCGTGACGAAGGGCTGCTGGCTCGCGTCCGCGAGCACCGTGCAGGTCGAGACGCAGTGGGGCGGTTTCCAGAACCTCTTCGGCGGCGAGGGCGGCTTCATGACCCACGTCGGCGGCCAGGGCCCGGTGGTGGTCTCCTGCTACGGCGCGCTGGACGTGGTGACCCTGCAGCCCGGCGAATACGTCACGATCGACACCGGGCACGTGGTGGCCTACGCCGACACGGTGCAGAGCCGGCTGCGGCAGATGAACCAGGGCGTCGCCCAGTCGCTCAAGAGCGGTGAGGGCCTGGTGTTCGATTTCGCCGGTCCCGGCCAGGTGCTGACCCAAACCCGAAATCCGCGAGGACTCGTCACCTGGTTGCAGGCAAATGGCCTCGGCGCTCGTTCCTGAGCGCGAGTTGCTCGGGTGCGCATAGCCGTCGCTTCAAACTGGTGGCGCGGATTTCGCCGAGAGCGCAAATGGGCTCATGCATTCGGACGAATTCCCGAGTCAACTCCACTCCGATAACTGAACGTGGCCATCGACGACACCCGTTCGGCCCAGCGTTTAACGGAAAAGTTGCATTGCCGAACCCGCGACGAGACCTGCTTTCTGGGGTAGCGTTGCCGTTGCTCCAGCGGCGCTTTGGGTGCCGTGCATCACTTTTTAGAGGAGGACGCCGTGGCGGTCGGCACGGTCAAATGGTTCAACTCGGAGAAGGGCTACGGATTCATCGCGACGGACGGTGGATCTGATGTTTTCGTCCATTACTCCGCGATCAACATGTCTGGTTTCCGAACCCTTTCCGAAGGGGATCGGGTCGAATTCGAAGTGAAAGCGGGACGCGACGGCCGCACCCAAGCAGACGGTGTCCGCAAGGTCTGAAGAAGCAGCTGAACCCGGCTTGTTCGGCGGCGCTGGGGCTGTCCTCGTGAGAAGACACCTGAGAACCCGCGGCCGTGCGAGCCGAGTCCCACACCGCGAGCGGCTGCCGCCGCTTCGGGAAAAACATTGCACGTCACGGCGTCGAGAACGTCAGCGCGGCCCGGTTCCCGTCCGCGGGAGCCGGGCCGCGGCGCGTGCGGAATCGATGTCATCACGGTGTTGCCGAACCCGGGGACGTGCGTGATCCCGAAACGTTAGGCTGCTCCGCGTGTCGGCAGACCTCACCGGGCAGCGCCTCGGCCACTACAAGATCGACGGAGTGCTCGGCCGCGGCGGGATGAGCGTGATGTACCGCGCCACCGATACCCGGCTCGGGCGCAAGGTCGCGCTCAAGATCATGGGCGAGCACATCACCGGTGACGCGGAGTTCCGCGAGCGGTTCGTCGACGAGGCCCGCAACACCTCGGCCATCGACCACGCCAACATCGTGCCGCTGTACGACTTCGGCGAGGTCGACGGCATGCTCTACATCGCGATGCGGCTGGTCGACGGGTCAGACCTGGCCAGCCTGATCAAGGACGGGCCGATCTCGCCCAAGCGAGCCCTGGAGCTGCTCTCCCAGGTCTCCGAGGCGCTGGACATGCTGCACGAGCGCGGCCTGGTGCACCTCGACCTGAAGCCGGCCAACGTGCTGGTGACCTCGCGCGAGTCCGTGAACGAGCACGTCTACCTCGCCGACTTCGGCCTCACCCGGCGCGGCGCGACCGGGCACCGCACCGCCAGCGGCGACTTCCTGGGCTCGCCGACCTACGCGGCGCCCGAGCACCTGCGCGGCGAACCGGTGGACGGCCGCACCGACCAGTACGCGCTGACCTGCATGCTGTTCGCCTGCCTGACCGGGCGGCCGCCGTTCCAGGGGCAGGTCCAGGAGGTCATCCAGGGCCACCTGGGCGCGGAGCCGCCGCCGGCGACGTCGCTGGTGGTGCTGCCCGGCAGCATCGACGAGGTGCTGCGCCGCGGCATGGCGAAGAAGGCCGACCAGCGCTTCACGAACTGCAAGGAGCTGATCGCGGCGGCTCGCGCCGCGCTCGGCCCGGCGGCCGGCGGCGAGACCCCGCCGCCGCCCCGCCAGGTGGCCCCGCCCGTGGCTCCGATGTCCGGGCCGATGCCGGTCCAGTACGCGCCGCCCGCGCCGCCCGGCTACCCGCCCTACCAGCAGCAGCCGCCGCGCCCGCTGCCGCCGCCCGGCAACGACCCCGTGCGGCTGCGGCCGCCGATCCCGGCTGGCTCGGCGGCGTTCGCGACCAAGTCCGGCAGCTCAGCGAAGTGGATCGTGCCGGTGCTGGCCGGCGTCGCGCTGGTGGTGATCGTGGTCATCTTCGTTGTGATGGCCAACTCGCTCGGTGGTTCCGGCGGCGGCACCGACCCGACTGCGACGGAAACTTCCTCGTACAACAACAGTCATCTGCCCACGTCGGTGCCCACCCGCTGACGCGCCTCGCTTGCACTCGACTGGTGAGAGTGCTAAACACGGTATTGGCACTCAGCAAGGTTGAGTGCCAGGCCGGGACGGTGAGGCCGTCTCCGGCGGTGCCACCCGACGGCGCCGCCGCACGGTCGTCCGTCGCGGGCACCGAGCCTGGCCGAGCACGAGTCCTGCCGTGGGGTGCACCCACCACCGCGGCGTCCAGACAGGTGGAGGACCACACCGCAATGGCCAAGATGATCGCGTTCGACGAGGACGCCCGCCGCGGTCTTGAGCGCGGCATGAACACCCTCGCTGACGCCGTCAAGGTGACGCTCGGGCCGAAGGGCCGCAACGTCGTGCTCGAGAAGAAGTGGGGCGCGCCGACGATCACCAATGATGGTGTCTCCATCGCCAAGGAGATCGAGCTCGAAGACCCGTGGGAGAAGATCGGGGCCGAGCTGGTCAAGGAGGTCGCCAAGAAGACCGACGACGTCGCGGGTGACGGCACCACCACCGCCACCGTCCTGGCCCAGGCGCTGGTGCGCGAGGGCCTGCGCAACGTCGCGGCCGGCGCCAACCCGATCGCCCTGAAGCGCGGCATCGAGAAGGCCACCGAGGCGATCGCCGAGCAGCTGCTCAAGAACGCCAAGGAGATCGAGACCAAGGACCAGATCGCCGCCACGGCCGCGATCTCGGCCGGCGACCGTCAGATCGGCGAGCTCATCGCCGAGGCGATGGACAAGGTCGGCAAGGAAGGCGTCATCACCGTCGAGGAGAGCAACACCTTCGGCCTGGAGCTGGAGCTCACCGAGGGCATGCGCTTCGACAAGGGCTACATCTCGCCCTACTTCGTCACCGACTCGGAGCGGATGGAGGCGGTCCTGGAGGACCCGTACATCCTGCTGCTGAGCTCCAAGGTCTCGAACGTCAAGGACATGCTCCCGCTGCTCGAGAAGGTCATGCAGGCCAACAAGCCGCTGCTGATCATCTCCGAGGACGTCGAGGGCGAGGCCCTGGCCACGCTGGTCGTCAACAAGATCCGCGGCACCTTCAAGTCGGTCGCCGTCAAGGCCCCCGGCTTCGGCGACCGCCGCAAGGCGATGCTGCAGGACATGGCGATCCTGACCGGCGGCCAGGTCATCAGCGAAGAGGTCGGCCTCAAGCTGGAGAACGCTGACCTGAACCTGCTGGGCCGCGCCCGCAAGATCGTGGTCACCAAGGACGAGACCACCATCGTCGAGGGTGCCGGCGACGACGAGCAGATCGCTGGGCGGGTCAACGAGATCCGCGCCGAGATCGAGCGCTCGGACTCCGACTACGACCGCGAGAAGCTGCAGGAGCGGCTGGCCAAGCTGGCCGGCGGCGTGGCCGTCATCAAGGCCGGTGCGGCGACCGAGGTCGAGCTCAAGGAGCGCAAGCACCGCATCGAGGACGCGGTCCGCAACGCCAAGGCCGCGGTCGAGGAGGGCATCGTCGCCGGTGGCGGCGTCGCGCTGCTGCAGGCCGCGCAGGCTGCCTTCGACGGTCTCAACCTGACCGGTGACGAGGCGACCGGTGCCAACAGCGTGAAGATCGCTGTCGAGGCGCCGCTGAAGCAGATCGCCATCAACGCCGGCCTCGAGGGCGGCGTCGTCGCGGAGAAGGTGAAGGGCCTCACCTCCGGCCACGGCCTCAACGCCGCGACCGGCGAGTACGAGGACCTGGTCCAGGCCGGCGTCCTCGACCCGGCCAAGGTCACCCGTTCGGCGCTGCAGAACGCCGCCTCCATCGCCGCGCTGTTCCTGACCACCGAAGCCGTGGTCGCGGACAAGCCGGAGAAGGAGAAGGCCGGCGCTCCGGACCCGACCGGTGGCATGGGCGGCATGGACTTCTGATCCACGCTGCTGTCGCTTTTCGAAGGGCCGTCCCCGCTCCGGGGGCGGCCCTTCGGTCGTTCCCGGGTGGGTGAACCCGCCGGTTTCGCGCGAAACCGGCGATCCGCGTGCCAGGGCACGCCGGTTTCGCGCGAAACCGGCGTCGGTGCCGTGGTTCCGGGCCGGCGGAACAGGCGGGCCTCGCTGGGCTCCCGCCGGCCGGTTACGGTGCGGGTGTGGGAGCGCTGCTGGAAGTGATCGTGCTGGACGCCGCCGAGGCCGAGGCCGCCCAGGCCGGTGGTGCCGACCGGCTGGAGCTGGTGCGGGACCTGGCCGCCGACGGGCTCACGCCGGAGCCGTCGACCGTGCGCAGCGTGCTCGCGGCCACCGATCTGCCGGTGCGGGTCATGGTGCGCGACCAACCCGACTTCGCCGCCGATGCCGAGGCGCTGCGGCGGCGGGTGGGCGAGCTGCGCGAGGCCGGGGCGCGGGAGTTCGTGCTCGGGTTCCTCGACCCGTACGAGCAGGTGGACGTGGGCGCCACCCGCGAGGTGGTCACCGAGCTCGACGGTTGCCCGTGGACCTTCCACCGTGCGGTCGACCACGCCGCCGACTACCGGCTCGCCTGGGACCAAGCGGTGTCGCTCGGCCCCGACACCGTGCTCACCGCAGGCGACCCCGGCGGAGTCGACGAGGGCCTTTCCCACCTGCGAGAACGCGCCGAACGGCAGGACGTCGACGGCGTGGCGCTGCTCGTCGGCGGCGGCCTGCGCCAGGAGCACGTCGCCGGCCTGCGGGCCGCCGGGGCCCGCGCCTTCCACATCGGCACCGGCGCCCGCGAGGGCGGATCGGTGCAGGTGGAGCGGGTCCGGAGCTGGCGCGAGCTCCTGTCCTGAGCGTCACCGCCACCGCGATCGGCCGGGCACGACGAGCCCCGTTGATATTGTTCGTCGCTTGCAGTGCGGATGATCACGGCGCTCCCGGGTGCGGCGGCGGCCGGAAGCGGCGTGTGATGTCCTGTGGACCGGTGGCAGTCCAGGTGAGGTAGGAGTCATGCTCGGTCGAAACGTCCGGCGGTCCGCCGTGGTCGCGGCGCTCATGTGCGTGGTGCTGGCGGCCTGCACGAACACCACGCCGCAGGAGCCGACGCCGACCGTGCCACCACCGCCGCAGTCGCTGCCCGCGACCGGGCTGCCGCAGGTCACCCCGCAGCCGCAGGAGATGAAGCGGCTCGGCGACGACATCCCGGTGCAGGGCAAGGTCGACGTGATCGTCGATCCGCTCGTCGACCAGCCCACCCGCGACCTCGCGGCCCAGGTGCTGCGGCTCGCCGGGGCGAGCGACGTCGTGGTGCGCGAACCCGGTCCGCCGTCCGAGGGGGCCACGCTGAGCATCCGCATCGGCGAGCGCACCGCGCCGACGGTGGTGAAGGGCCTGCAGGAGCTGGGCTTCGCCGCGCCCGCGCCGCTGCCGCCCGAGGGCTACGTGCTGGCCGGTCGCGGCGGCGGCGCGCCGGTCATCTTCATCGGCGCCTCCGACGCGGCCGGCGCCTACTACGGCGTGCAGACGCTGCGGCAGATCGCCTCGCCGGGCCGCCTCGCCGGGGTCGGCATCGTGGACTACCCGGCGATGCCGCTGCGCGGCACCGTCGAAGGCTTCTACGGTCCACCTTGGACGCACGCCGAGCGCATGGACCAGCTGGCCTTCTACGGCGACGTCAAGATGAACACCTACATCTACGCGCCCAAGGACGACCCGTACCACCGGGAGAAGTGGCGCGAGGCGTACCCGGCCGACGACCTGGCCCGGGTGAAGCAGCTGATCCAGCAGGCCGCGGCGCACCACGTGAAGTTCACCTTCGCGCTCTCCCCGGGCACCTCGATCTGCTACAGCGACGACGCGGACGTCCGCGCGCTGCTGGCGAAGCTGCAGACGGTGTACGACGAGGGCGTGCGCGACTTCTCCGTGCCGCTGGACGACATCTCCTACACCCGCTGGAACTGCGCGGGCGACCAGGCGAAGTACGGCAAGCCGTCCGAGGGCGCGGCCGGGCAGGCGCAGGCGGAGCTGCTGAACCGCGTGCAGCGCGAGTTCGTCGACACCCATCCCGGCGTGGCGCCGCTGCAGTTCGTGCCGACCGAGTACTCCGACGTGGAGGATTCGGCCTACAAGACGGCGATCCGCACGGCGCTGGACCCGCGCGTGCTGGTGATGTGGACCGGTGACGGCGTGATTCCGCGCCAGATCACCGTTTCCGACGCGCAGCAGGCCGAGAAGGTCTGGGGCCGCAAGCTCTTCCTGTGGGACAACTACCCGGTCAACGACTTCGACGGCTCCGTCGGGCGGCTGCTGCTCGGACCGTACGAGAAGCGCGAGCGCGGGCTGAGCGGGCAGCTCGTGGGCAACGTGTCGAACCCGATGAACCTGGCGGCGGCGAGCAAGGTCGTGGTGCTCGGGGTGGCCGATTTCGCCTGGAACGACGCGGCTTTCGATCCGCAGCGGGCCTGGCGGGCGGCGGCCGAGTACCTGGCGGGCAAGCGCGCGGCCGGCGAGCCGGGGCTGGTCGCCGACCAGGCGACCGTCGACGCGCTGATGGTGTTCTTCGACCTGGAGCACATGGCGCCGCTGCCCAGCGGGCGGCCGTGGTTGCCGCCGGCGCCGGAGCTGGCGCGGCGGATCCAGGAGTTCCGCGACGGCTGGGAGCGCGGCGACCGCGCGGGCGCGGTGGAAGCGCTGCGCGGCTACGCGCAGGCGATCGCGGGTGCGCCGGAGCAGATCGGGCGGGGAGCGCCCGCGGACTTCGTCGCCGACGCGAAGCCGTGGCTGACGGCCACCGAGCTGTGGGGCGACGCGCTGGTGGCCACTGTGGACGGTCTGCAGGCGCGGGCGAACGGCGACGAGGCGAGCACCTTCGAGCACTTCACCGCGGCGCGGCAGTTCGCCGACCAGGCCAAGCAGATCCGCACCCTGCCCGGCGAGGTCCGGCCCCAGGGTCAGGTGCTGGTCGCCGACGGAGTGCTCGACACGTTCGTCGAACAGGCCCCCGGCATCCGCTGACGGTGCAGTTTCAATTGAAACTGTGTTTCTCCGACCGCGGTTTCAATTGAAACTGGCCGTCACTCCTGCGGGACGAGGACCCAGCAGACGAGGTAGATGACGATGCCGGCGCCGAAGCCGAGCAGCGTGGCGGCGACCAGCAGGACGCGGAGGATCGTGGCGTCCACGCTGAGACCCTTGGCGGCGCCGGCGCAGACCCCGGCGATCATGGCGTCCTCCCGGCTGCGGCGGAACTTCCGGACCCGGGACTCGGTGGTGCTCTGGGTGCTGCCGGTGGTGGCGAAGTTCTCGGTCATGCCTCCAGCTTGGGCCCCGGAGGGGCCGGAGGCCTCGGGGTTCGACCCCGACCCGACCCGGATTCCCCGGCCACCGACCCCTGGGGCGTCAGGCGGCCGAGGGGCGGTGGATGTCGAGCAGGTTGGAGTTCTCCCGCTCCCAGCAGTCGTACAGCGCATCCCGGCCGTAGCGGGCCACCAGCTGGGCCTCCTCGCGGGTGATCGGGACCAGCGTGATCAGCTGGAGGACCGGTTCGCCCGCCTCGTCGAGCAGGACGTCGAACGAGTCGCCGAGGTAGGGGTGCGGTGCGGCGAGCGCGCCGCAGATCTCGGTGTCCGGCAACAGGATCCGGTCGTTCATGATGAGCGCGCCGTAGCCGACCCGGCTGTTGCTCTCGGTCAGCAGCTCGGCGATCACGCCCGTCAGGTGCCGCGCGTGGATCTCCTGCTCGGACTGCAACGTGCAGATGAGCTCCTGGGGCAGCGGCGCGCCCGCCGTGCGGTCGCGCAGGCCGCTGGTCAGCACCGAGACGTGCGCGCCGTCCGGGTGGTCGCAGTAGACGAGGTGGTAGCCCCGATCGCGCCCGTCCGCCAGCCGGCTGTCGGCGCCGCGGACCCGGCCGATGTGCGTCTCAACGTGTGCGGGGAACCCGCTGAACCGGCTCATGCACCACCCTCCGAAACCTCCGCGATCCTACGGACACGAGCAAGCGCACCAACCACGACCAGCGGGCCGGCGCGCGCACGGTTCCCGCGGTGCTCCGCTCGGCGCGATCGAGGCAGTCTTCGAGCGCCGCGTCGTGCAGCGGCCGCCAGAGGATCGGCCAGGTGATCCGCGCCGGGCCTCGGGCGTGCATGGACAGCAGGTGGTGCAGCGAGGTGCCGTCGGATTCGCGGTGCACGGTGAATTCGTGGATCCCATCGAAGCCGCGCGGTGCGGTGAAGCGGAACCGGATCCAGCGGCCGGGCAGGTAGGCGACGACCTGGTAGCGGATCGGGCCGTGACCGCCCGTGGCGCCCACGCCGAGCGGCCGGTCGAACCGCATCGCCGGCCACCTGTCGTGCGGCCACAGCTGGTCGTGCGGGCTCGCCAGCGAGTCGATCAGCGCCCCGGCGGTGTCCTCGTCGACCGGGAGTCGCCTGACGTGCAGGTTTCGGATGGCCATCGCGATCCTCCTGTTTTAGAGAATTCTCTCTATAACCGTATTGGAGCATATCCTCCAATACATGGGTAGGCCTGCCCGGCACGATGCCGACCGACTCCTCGACGCCGCCGTCGCGCTCGCCGCCGAAACCGGGCCGCGAGGGGTGACGATGGCCGCGGTCGCGCGGGCGGCCGGCGCCCCGAGCGGCTCGGTCTACCACCGCTTCCCGGACCGGATCGCGCTGCTGTCGGCGCTGTGGCTGCGCACCGTGACCCGGTTCCAGGAAGGGGTCTTCGCGGTGCTCGACGGCTCACCGCAGGACGCCGCCGTCGCGATGGCGCGCCACGCGGTCGAGTGGTGCCGCGAGCACCCGGACGAGGCGAGGGTGCTGCTCGCCGGGCCCGGGGACTTCGGCCTGGCGGAGTGGCCCGAAGCGGCCCGGAAGCGCTTGGCCGCGGGCAACGCGCAGCTGGAGCGGGCCCTGGCCGACCTGGCTCGGCGGCTCGGGAAGACCGACGAGCGCGGGCGGTCCCGCGTCCGGCTCGCGGTGGTCGACCTGCCCTACGCCGTGGTCCGGCGGTACCTGGTGCGCGGCGAGCCGATCCCCGCCTTGGAGGTTGGCACAGCCGGCGACGCGGTTCGGGCTCTGCTCGCCGGATGATCGGATGATCGCCTTCGGGCTGGTGGTTCGAATACGCTCGGCGGTATGGCGGTGGATGACGCGCTCGACATGAAGTCCCCGGCCGAGGTCGCGACGGCGCTGGACGACACCGGTTACCTGCCCGACGAGGGCATCGCGACGGCGGCGTTCCTGGCGATGCGGATGCGCCGCCCGCTGCTGTGCGAGGGCGAGCCCGGTACCGGCAAGACGGCGCTGGCGCAGGCGTTGGCCGCGGCGCTCGGGGTCGACCTGATCCGGTTGCAGTGCCACGAGGGCATCGACGCCGCGCAGGCCCTCTACGACTGGGACTTCCCGCGCCAGCTGCTGCACCTGCGCACGCTGGAGGCGGCCTCCGGCGGCGAGCTGGACGCCGACGCCGCCGAATCCTCGCTGTACACCCCGAGGTTCCTGCTGGCGAGGCCGCTGCTGCGCGCGTTGCAGGAGTCGCCTTGCGTGCTGCTGGTCGACGAGATCGACCGCGCCGACGACGAGTTCGAGGCGTTCCTGCTGGAGGTGCTGTCGGAATACGCGGTGACCATTCCGGAGTTCGGAGTGGTGCGGGCGCAGCAGCCACCGATCGTGATCCTGACGTCCAACCGGACCCGCGAGGTGCACGACGCGCTGAAGCGCCGGTGTCTCTACCACTGGCTGGAGCACCCGGGCCTGGAGCGGGAGGTCGCGATCCTGCGGCGCCGCCTGCCGGGGCTGGACGCCCGGCTGGCGGAGCAGGTGGCCGCGGCGGTGCAGCGGATGCGGCAGATGGAGCTGCTGAAGCCGCCGGGCGTGGCGGAGGCGCTGGACTGGGCGCAGGCGCTGCAGGCGCTCGACCAGGACGAACTGGACACGGAGACCGCCGCGACCACGCTGGGAGCGGTGCTGAAGTACCGCGAGGACGCCGAACGGGTCCGCGCTGCGGGCATCGTGGCGCCGTGACCGTCCGCAATTTCCATTGAAATCGAACCTTCGATTTCAATGGAAATTGCGGACCACCGAAACCGAACGTCGAGGAGGGGGGCGATGGAGCACACCGCGACCGGTCTGGTCGGCTTCGCCCGCGCCCTGCGGCACTCCGGGATGGCCTGCGGCCCCACCCGGGTCCAGGCCTTCCTCGCCGCCACCGAGCACGTCGGCCTCGACCGCTCCGCGGTCTACTGGGCCGGCCGGCTGACGCTGTGCTCCGAGCCGGACGATGTGCCCCGCTACGACGCTGCCTTCGGCAGCTGGTTCGGCGGCGCTGCGCTGTCCGCCGAGTCGCCGGGCCGTCCGCTGCCGCGTCCGGCGCGGATCGCTGCGCTCTCCGCGGCCGATGGCGGCGACCAGGACGGCGACGCGGACAAGCCGCTTGCCGCCGCCGCCAGCGACGCGGAGGTGCTCCGCCGTCGGGACCTCGCGGAGCTCGGCACGGCGGAGCGCGAGCACCTGCGGCGCATGCTCGCGGTGCTGCGCCCCGAGCCGCCGACGCGGCCCGCGCTGCGGCATCGCCGCAGCAAGCGCGGCGCGCTCAGCTCGCGCGCGACGCTCCGCGAGCTGCTGCGCTCCGGCGGTGAGCCGTTGCGGTTGCGCCGCCAGAAGCGTTCTCGGCGGCCGCGCCGCGTAGTGCTGCTGATCGACGTCTCGGGCTCGATGAGCCCGTACGCCGATGCGCTGATGCGGTTCGCGCACGTCGTGGTGCGGCGTTCGCCCGCCAGCACCGAGGTCTTCACGCTGGGCACCCGCATGACCCGGGTGAGCCGGCAGCTCCGGCAGCGCGATCCGGAGGCCGCTCTGCTGGCGGCTTCCCGCGCCGTGCCGGATTTCTCCGGCGGCACCAGGCTCGGCGAGACGCTGCGGGTCTTCCTGGACAGGTGGGGGCAGCGGGGCATCGCGCGGGGTTCCGTCGTCGTGCTGTTCTCCGACGGCTGGGAGCGCGGCGACTCGGCGGAGCTGGGCGAGCAGATGCGTCGGTTGCGGCGCTTGGCGCGGGCGGTGGTCTGGGCCAACCCGCACGCGGGGCACGACGGCTATCAACCGGTGCAGTCCGGGATTGTCGCGGCCCTGCCGCACGTTGACCGGATGGTGGCGGGGCACAGCCTGCGCTCGCTGGAGGACGTGTGGTCGTGGGTGCGCCGGTTGTCCCAGCCGGGGCCGGCGCCGGAGGAGCGAAGTGCGGATTTCGGGCAGAGCCGACCGGGCCCGGTGCGGTGAGCAGGCTGTTCGTCTCGCGCCGGGGCCCGGTGGAAGGTGTGCGGCGCCGGGAGGCGCTGAGGAAAGCGGAGGTGCGCTGTGCGTGACGTGCTGGACGAGTTGACCAAGCGGTGGGAGTCGGGCGAGCCCGTCGGGCTGGGCACCGTGGTCGCGACGTTCCGGTCGGCCCCACGGCCGCCTGGGGCGTCGATGCTGGTGACCGCCGGCGGCGAGGCGGTCGGCAGCGTTTCCGGCGGCTGCGTCGAGGGCGCGGTCTACGAAGAGGCCACTGGTGTCCTGGAAGGCGCCGATCCGGTCCTGCGGCGCTACGGCGTCAGCGATGACGACGCGTTCGCGGTCGGCTTGACCTGCGGCGGGATCCTCGACGTCTTCGTGGAGCGGGTGGACCGCGAGACCTTCCCGGAGCTCGACTCCGTCGCCTCCTCGGTCCGCGCGGAGGAGCCGGTCGCCGTCGCGACCGTCCTGGAACACCCCGAGGAGTCGAAGGTCGGCTCGCACCTGCTGGTGTGGCGCGAGCGCACCAGCGGCAGCCTCGGGTCGACGCGGATCGACGACGCGGTCGTCGACGACGCGCGCGGCATGCTGGCCAGCGGCCGCAGCGGCGTCATCGAGTACGGCCCGGAGGGGCAGCGGCGCGGCGAGGGGTTGCGGGTGTTCGTGAACTCCTTCGAGCCGCCGCCGCGGATGCTGGTGTTCGGTGCGATCGACTTCGCCGCCGCGATGGCCCGGATGGGCGCCTTCCTCGGTTACCGGGTCACGGTCTGCGACGCGCGGCCGGTGTTCGCCACGCACAGCCGGTTCCCGGGCGTGGACGACGTGGTGGTCGACTGGCCGCACCGCTACCTGGCGGCCGAGGCGGAGGCCGGGCGGATCGACGAGCGGACTGCGGTCATGGTGCTCACCCACGACCCGAAGTTCGACGTGCCGGTGCTGGAGGCGGCGCTGCGGCAGGACCTCGGCTACGTCGGCGCGATGGGTTCCCGGCGCACCCACGAGGACCGGCTGCGGCGGCTCCGCGAGCAGGGCCTCGGCGAGGCGGAGCTGGCGAAGCTGTCCTCGCCGATCGGCCTGGACCTGGGCGCGCGGACCCCGGAGGAGACGGCGGTGTCCATCGCGGCCGAGCTGATCGCGCTGCGCTGGGGCGGCCGCGGGGTGCGCCTCTCCGACGTCGAGGGGCCGATCCACCACCACTCGTGACCACGTGCCGTCGGCGCCACGACACGCCGACGGCTGTGGACAACCGGCTCCAACTGTGGACAACTTCCGCAATTTCAATGGAAATCGGACCTTCGATTTCCATTGAAATTGCGGACCGACCGGCCATCGGGGCGCGGTAGGGGCTGTGCTGGGCGAAGTGCGGGGCCGTGTGGTCCTCACTCCTACGGGGCCGTGTGGTCCTCACTCCTGCGGGGGTCGTGCGGCTCTCGCTCCTAAAGGGCCGTGCGGCTCTCGTAGGAGCCGCGGTCGGGTTGTCACGCAAAGCGAGTCCGGGGACAACGCTTTCAGCGCTTGCTCGTGTTCGATCGGCGTAGCAGGCTCTCGGAGTGACCTCCGTCACCCAGGCGGAGCAGTCCGTTCCCGACCGTCCGCGCACCGCGGGCCAGTTCCTCCGAGGAGGCCGCCCAAATGCCGCGCATCACCGTCAACGTCGACGGCACCCACTACACCGATGAGGTCGAGCCGCGCATGCTGCTCGTCCAGTACCTCCGCGAACGTCTCGGCAAGGTAGGCACCGTCGTCGGTTGCGACACCAGCAACTGCGGCGCGTGCACCGTCCACATGGACGGCCACAGCGTGAAATCGTGCTCGGTGCTTGCGGTGCAGGCCGACGGGCACGACGTCACGACCGTCGAGGGCCTCGCCCAGGACGGCCGGCTGCACCCCGTGCAGCAGGCGTTCCACGACAACCACGCCCTCCAGTGCGGGTTCTGCACACCCGGGATGATCATGCAGGCGCTCGACCTGCTCGCCGAGGTGAACGACCCCGACGACCAGCAGATCCGGGAAGGCATGGAGGGCAACCTCTGCCGCTGCACCGGGTACCAGAACATCGTCCGCGCGGTCCGCGACGCGTCGCAGCGCATGCAGCCCGGCGCGGGTCCAGCCGTCGAGCACACCGAAGACACCCCGGTGCCGCGAACGCCCGCCGACGAGCAGGTCGAGACGAAGGTGAAGGGAGGTCGGCAGTCATGACATCGGTCCTGGAACCCGAACTCGGGCGCGCCCGCAAGCGCAAGGAGGACGCGCGGCTGATCACCGGCCGCACCCGCTGGACCGACAACCTGGCGCCGACGGGCACGCTGCACCTGGCGATCCTGCGCAGCCCCGTCGCGCACGCCCGGATCGCGTCCATCGACACCGACGAGGCGCGCCGGATGCCGGGGGTGCAGGCGGTGATCACCGGCCGGGACATCGCCGACGAGCAGGGCAGCCTGCCGTGCGCGTGGCCGATCACCGAGGACATGAAGGCCCCGGCGGCACCCCCGATCGCCGTGGACGAGGTGCGCTTCGCCGGTGAAGCCGTGGCGGTGGTGGCGGCGCGCAGCGCGGCCGAAGCGCGCGACGCGCTGGACGCCATCGACGTCGACTACGACGAACTGCCGGTAGTGCTCGACATGGAATCGGCGCTGCAGGCGGATTCGCCGCTGGTGCACGACGAGCTGGGCACCAACCGCAACGCGACCTGGACGTTCGACTCGGCCGAGGCCGGCACCGGCGGCGACGTCGAGCAGGCGCTGAGCGGCGCGGAGGTCCGCATCGACCGCACCTTCCGGCAGCAGCGGTTGATCCCCGCGTTCATGGAGCCGCGCTCGGTGGTCGTCGACCCCACCGGTGAGCAGATCACCATGTGGTCGGCCACCCAGGTGCCGCACATCCTGCGGCTGATGCTGGCGATGTCGCTCGGCGTGCCGGAGCAGAAGATCCGGGTCATCGCGCCGGACGTGGGCGGCGGGTTCGGCGGCAAGCTCCAGGTGACGCCGGAGGAGTTCATCACCTTCGTGCTCGCCCGCAGGCTGGGGCGGCCGGTGAAGTGGACCGAATCCCGTTCCGAGACGATGGTCTCCGCGCACCACGGCCGCGACCAGATCCAGAAGCTGTCGATGTCGGCGACCCGCGACGGCAGGATCACCGGGCTGAAGGTGGAGCTGCTCGCCGACATGGGCGCCTACCTGCGGTTGGTGACGCCGGGCATCCCGATCCTCGGCGCGTTCATGTTCAACTCGATCTACAAGATCCCCGCCTACCACTTCACCTGCACCAACGTGTTCACCAACAAGACGCCGACCGACGCCTACCGCGGCGCCGGGCGGCCGGAGGCGACGTTCGCGATCGAGCGGATGGTGGACGAGCTCGCCAACGAGCTCGGCATGGACCCGATGGAACTGCGGCGCAAGAACTGGATCGCGCACGAGGAGTTCCCGTACGACACGGTCGCGGGGCTGACCTACGACTCCGGCAACTACGAGGCCGCCACCGACAAGGCGATGGAGCTGTTCGGCTACCAGGCCCTGCGCGCGGAGCAGGAGGAGCGGCGGCGCTCCGGCGATCCCGTCCAGCTGGGCATCGGCATCTCGACGTTCACCGAGATGTGCGGGCTGGCGCCGTCGCGGGTGCTGGGCTCGCTGTCCTACGGCGCGGGCGGCTGGGAGCACGCGTCGATCCGGGTGCTGCCGACCGGGAAGGTGGAGGTCGTCACGGGTTCCTCGCCGCACGGGCAGGGGCACGAGACGGCGTGGAGCCAGATCGTGGCCGACCGGCTCGGCGTCGCGTTCGAGGACGTCGAGGTGCTGCACGGCGACACCCAGGTCGCGCCCAAGGGCATGGACACCTACGGGTCGCGGTCGCTGACCGTCGGCGGCATGGCGGTCGTCAGCGCCGCGGACAAGGTCGTCGAGAAGGCCAAGAAGATCGCGGCGCACCTGCTGGAATGCGCGGAGGACGACGTCGAGTTCGCCTCCGGGCGGTTCGGGGTCCGCGGCACCGACCGGGGCACCGCGCTGGCCGAGGTCGCGCTCGCCGCCTTCGCCGCGCACGACCTGCCGGACGGCGTGGAACCGAACCTGGACGCCGAAGCGACGTTCGACCCGGAGAACTTCTCGTTCCCGCACGGCACCCACCTGTGCGCGACCGAAGTGGACACCGAGACCGGGCGGGTCGAGATCCGCAAGTACGTGTGCGTCGACGACATCGGCAGCGTGATCAACCCGCTGATCGTCGAGGGCCAGGTGCACGGCGGGCTCGCCCAGGGCATCGCGCAGGCGCTGTACGAGGAGGCCGTCTACGACGAGACCGGCACGCTGACCACCGGGACGCTGGCCGACTACCTGATCCCGTCGGCGGCCGACCTGCCGGAGTTCGTCACCGACCGCACCGAAACCCGCGCGACGTCCAACGCGCTGGGCGTCAAGGGCGTCGGCGAGGCGGGCACCATCGCCTCCACACCGGCGGTGGTGAACGCGATCGTGGACGCCCTGCGGCCGATGGGCGTGAACGACGTGGAGATGCCGTGCTCGCCGCAGCGGGTGTGGCGGGCCGTGACCGGCGCCCGCGAAAGCGGCGCCACCGCGCCGGAAGCCGGCGGCGGGCTCGGCTCGATGGACGCACAGGGAGGAAACCGGTGATTCCCGCGCAGTTCGAATACGTCGCACCCACCACTGTGGAGGAAGCGGTCGTCGCGCTCTCCGAGGCCGGCGAGGACGCCAAGGTGCTGGCCGGTGGGCAGAGCCTCCTACCGGTGCTGCGGATGCGGCTGGCCGACCCGGGCACGGTCATCGACCTGGGTCGCATCGCCGAGCTCAGCGGCGTGCGCGAGGACGGCGACGCGCTGGTCATCGGCGCGATGACCACGCACCACGACGTGCTGCGCGATCCGCTGGTGCAGCAGCACGCGAAGCTGCTCGCGCTCGCCACCCGCACCGTCGCCGACCCGCAGGTGCGCCACCGCGGCACCTTCGGCGGCTCGCTGGCGCACGCCGATCCGGCCGGGGACCTGCCGGCCCCGGCGCTGGTGCTGGACGCCGAGATGGTGCTGGCCGGGCCGTCCGGACGGCGCGTGGTGCCGGCAGCGGAGTTCTTCGTCGACTACTTCACCACCGCGCTGGAACCGGACGAGGTGCTGGTCGAGGTGCGGATGCCGAAGTGGACGGGGTGGAGCGCGCACTACGAGAAGTTCAACCGCGTCGCCCAGGCCTGGTCGATCGTCGGCGTGGCCGCCGCGGTGCGGGTGTCCGGCGGGACGATCGCCGAGGCCCGCATCGGGCTGACCAACATGGGCCCGACGCCGATCCGGGCGCGCGGCGTCGAGCAGGCGCTGGTCGGTCAGCCGGCCACGGCTGAGGCGGTCCGGGCGGCGGCCCGGCACGCCACCGAGGGCACCAGCCCGGCGGCCGACGCCAGCGCCGACGTCGACTACCGCGAGCACCTCGCCGAGGTGCTCACCGGCCGCGCGGTGCTCGCCGCGGCGGGCGGCTAGGCGGTCGCGCGTTGCGGGGCGGCGGTTGAACTTCTCGTAGTGCGCGCTCCACCCCGTCCACTTCGGCATCCGCACCTCGA